>NZ_JAQMUA010000357.1:0-15090 GCF_028330895.1 Kamptonema animale CS-326
ATTAGCCATTAGCCATTACCGTTCTATTTAACTGGCTTAGGCTGCGAAACCGCCATCAATCTTCAGACTCGCACCCGTGACGAAGGCGGCTTCGGGACTGGCGAGATAGGAAACCATAGCGGCGACTTCTTCGGCGCGGCCGTAGCGCTGGAGGGCCATTGTGCTTTTGAGGCTATCGGCAAAGGGCCCCTCTGCTGGGTTCATGTCAGTATCTATGGGGCCGGGTTGGATATTGTTTACCGTGATGCCACGAGGGCCGAGATCGCGGGCGAGACCGCGCGTGAAACTGGCGATCGCACCTTTGGTTAAAGCGTAGACGGAACCTCCAACAAACGGCACAAGGTCGCTGTTTACGCTGCCGATCATAATTATCCGTCCGCCTTCGGTCATGTGACGGACGGCCTCCTGGGTTGCTACAAAGACACCTTTGACGTTAACCGCTATCAGCCGATCGAAATCATCCATTGAGAACTCGTCAATCGGGGCCATAACGGCAATGCCCGCGTTGTTTACAAGGATATCGAGGCGACCAAATGCTTTTACTGTCTCGGTGACAGCGTTTTTTACCGCTTCGACATCAGCACTTTCAGCGCGGATAGCCAAGGCTTTACCTCCTGCTGATTCGATCGCGAGCACCACTTCATCGGCTTTTTGCGGTGAGCTGGTATAGGTAATGGCGACGGCTGCGCCATCCTGTGCGAGACGTTGGGCGATCGCTGCCCCCAGACCACGAGAACCACCTGTAACTAATGCCACCTTTCCTGTGAGATTTTTGGGGCTCATAGTATTGTTTATCGTTGAAGTATGGTCTTTGCGCTCCAGTTTTGTACCGGATGGTATAGATATAAGGCATGGGCGCGAAACTGTCAAGGAAATATTATATTGTTGAGTATGAAACAGGAAAAAACCACTGCGGCGATCGGCAGGCCCCGCGAGTTCGATACTGATGAAGCACTAAATCGGGCAATGCACGTATTTTGGCGTAAGGGCTACTTAGGCACGTCCCTCTCGGATCTGACGGAGGCTATGGGTATCAACCGCCCAAGCCTCTACGCCGCCTTTGGCAACAAAGAATCTCTATTCCGCAAAGCCCTCCATCGCTATACCAATGGGCCATCAGCCTATCTTCGCGAAGCGCTCAAAGAGCCGACGGCGCGTCGCGTTGTGGAGCGGATTATGCAGGGAGTCGTTGACCTGGGAACGGATTCGCGCAATCCCCCTGGATGTCTTTGGGTTCATAGCACCCTTTCCTGCGGAGATCCGGCAGACCCAATGGCACAGGAGTTATCTGCATACCGAACCTCAAGCGAAGCCTCTCTGTGTAAGCGTTTCGAGCAGGCGATTTCGGAGGGCGACTTGCCTGTTGACTCCGATCCTGCGGCTCTTGCTCGGTTTGTGATCACGGTCAATTGTGGAATGTCAGTTCTGGCGGCGACTGGGGCCAACCGAGAGGAATTATTGCAGGTGGTCGAGACAGCGTTGCGATCGTGGCCGCAGTAGATTGTACAGCAACCGCCAGGGCGGTTAGGGGCTAGGGGCTAGGGAAAGAAGGGAAAGAAGGGGCTAGGGGCTAGGGGCTAGGGAAAGAAGGGAAGAAGAGAAAGAAGGGAAGATGGGGAAGATGGGGAAGAAGGGAAAAAGAATAAAAGTAAGGGCTTTGGCGCGATCGCTCAGCCGAACAGTGCGATCGATTTAGAATACCCTAATGGTCTTGGCGGTTGCTATTTATAATATTTTTAATTTAAATGAGGTAAAGATGATAATTGGTAATTGGTAATTGGTAATTGGTACCTTCCCCCTCTCCCCTCTCTTCCTCTTTCCCTAGCCCCTAGCCCCTAGCCCCTAGTCCCTTCTTAATTGCTAACAAATAACTAATTAGATAATTTATTCTCCGTTTACTCAGTTTTAAGTTTATGTTGACGGCTGTATCCCATACCGTTTTTTATGTAAATATTGCTGGTGGTAGTCTTCAGCTAACCAAAACTCGTTTGCGGGTTGAATTTCTGTCACAATTTGGTTATCATATCTCCCGGAGAGTTGGAGCTTCCGTTTAGAAGCGATCGCAGCTTGCTCTTGTTCTAGATTGTGATAGAAAATAACAGAACGGTACTGTTCTCCTCTATCTGATCCTTGCCGATTCAACTGTGTAGGATCGTGGCAATTCCAAAATACCTCTAGGAGTTGCTCATAACTAACAACACTAGAGTCAAATTCTACCTCTACCGCTTCAGCATGACCCGTAATTCTAGCACAAACGTCCAAATAGCAAGGATTTGACCAGTGTCCCCCCGTATATCCCACACAAGTCGAAGCGACACCCTTGATATCGCGAAAAGTTTCTTCAACGCCCCAGAAACAACCAGCGGCAAATGTTGCTTTTTCTAGCATAATTTTCTCTTTACACTTCGACTGCTTTCTGCCTTCTGCCTTACCCAACTATGCTGGCCAAAACTTGACCACAACTCCCATAATATCACCCATTTGCATGAAGCCAACTTGCTATAAATACTGCAAAATTGAATCTTAAACCAAAAATAAATATTAGAGCAATACTGCTCTGAGGCTCATAAATACTAATGCAACTCCACTCTAGTTCAGGTAGATGGCGTTTAGGTCTGACCTTATCGCTTTTAACTGCATCGCTCTGGGGCGTTTTGCCCATTGCTTTAAAGGTAACGCTACAAGCCCTAGATGTTTATACCGTTACTTGGTTTCGTTTTCTAGTATCCTTTGCACTATTAGCCTTATATTTAGCCGCTCGCCAGCAATTACCAGACCTGCAAAAATTGCGGGCGACAAATATGGGATTGATGGCAATCGCTATTGTATTTCTATCAGCTAACTACCTGCTTTTTCTAATCGGATTATCCCAAACTTCACCCGCTAATACCCAAGTTTTAATCCAATTAGCTCCCGTGATGATGGGATTGGGAGCCTTAGTTATTTTTAAAGAACGTTATACTCTACATCAATGGATTGGTTTAGGAGTATTAACCCTCGGCTTTTCACTCTTCTTTCACGAGCAATTAACTAATTTAATTTCAGCACAAAGTCAATATCTAATTGGCAGCGGTATAGTTGTAATAGCAGCCGCAGTGTGGGCTGTTTATGCCCTAGCTCAAAAGCAACTGCTGCAAAAATTACCCTCTGCAAGTATTATGCTCATTCTCTACGGGGGCTGTGCTATATTATTCACTCCCTTTGCTGCACCCCAATTATTACTTACACTCAGCCCTTTACATTGGGGAATGCTACTTTTTTGTGCTTTAAATACTCTAATTGCTTACGGAGCTTTTGCAGAAGCAATGGATCACTGGGAAGCCTCACGAGTGAGTGCAGTGCTGGCTTTAACACCTTTAGTTACACTGTTTTCAGTCTGGAATATTTCGGCTATTTTTCCGACTCTAATCGCACCGGAACAGCTCACGATTCTTGCCATTTTGGGAGCAATTTTAGTCGTCGGCGGATCGATGACAATTGCGATGGGAAAGTCGCGGTAAATTAAACAAGATGAGGACAGAGAGACTATCAATAAATCTGTGTAAAGAAACCGATTTCACGAAATCTTTAAGATTGTCAACTAGATATCTAAGAATAAAATCGGTTTCCGGTCTCAAACTTTGTAAGTCCTGACTACTATGTTTACAAGATGTGAAATTAATGCTATAATCTTATGAGGTTTACATCAAATTTAACTTAATTAATTCATGCAAAAAACCGAAACCAGATCGTCATTACTCAACAAAGTGCTTGTAATTATTATATCCTTGTTAGTGGTAACTGCGATCGCGATCGCGACAACACTCGCTATTTCTGGAGAAAATACAATGTTTGCTGGAAAAAGACCAACTAACCTGGGAGTACAGTCAGGACAACTTGCACCTTGCCCCAATTCTCCTAACTGTGTCAGCAGTTTCAGTCAAGATAACGAGCATAAAATTTCACCTTTGGCATACACTTCTACGTCTGCGGAGGCAATTTCCAACCTCAAGAAAGCAATTTTATCCTTACCAAAAACTCAAATCATCACCGAAACCAATAATTACCTGTATGCAGAATTCACTAGCGCTTTAATGGGATTTGTTGATGATGTTGAATTCTTACTAGATGAAGAGTCAAAGGTAATCCAAGTCCGTTCAGCTTCGCGTCTAGGACAGTCTGATTTAGGAGTTAACCGGAAAAGAATAGAAACCCTGAGAGCCAAACTCAACCAATTTTCAACCTAAATTAAGGTAAAATTTGTAGTAGTAAAGTTAGCAACTTCTTTGAAGATGACCAGCACTATCTCCGAAATCAAAGTAAAAACGATCGCAGGCGAAGACAAGCAACTAGGCGAGTACGCTGGTAAGGTACTCTTGATAGTGAACCTTGCTTCCAAATGCGGTTACACCCCTCAATACGCTGGGTTAGAGCAGTTAAACCAGAAATATCAGGCGGCGGGACTGCGAATTCTAGGATTTCCCTGCAATGACTATGGAGCACAAGAACCTGGTACGAACTCAGAAATTGTCCAATTTTGTACTATCAATTACGGTGTAACTTTTGACCTATTTGACAAAGTACACGCCAAAGGTTCTGAGCAGCATCCTCTTTACGCTCAGCTTACCAAAGCGGTCGAACCAAAAGGGGAAGTTTCCTGGAATTTTGAGAAATTCTTAGTCAACAAGCAGGGAGAAGTAGTTGCCAGATTTCGCAGCAGCGTGACTCCCGACTCACCCGAATTGATCGCGGCCATTGAGCGGGAATTAGCTAAATAGTTTTTGGGTTAATTGTTAACTGTTAATTGTTAATTGTTAGTTAACTATTAACGGTTAACTGTATTTCTAGTTAGAGATTAATCAAATGGAAAATACTGCTTCGTTAGACTTAATAGTGGGTTTGGTTGCATTCGTCATTCTGATAAGTGCGCTCGTTATGTTGTTCCAGGGGATTGCATCTTTCCCTAAACAAAAATAGAACAAAAATAGAAATACCGGACAAACTCTCGCAAATTAAACCCAATTTAAAATCTCACATTTTAAACTAATAATGATGCAATCTACTCAAACTTCTCCCACAGTTATGCTAGTTCCAGGCAACTTGCGGCGGGTACATCACATCGCTTTAAATGTCCACGATATGAAAGCATCCCGCCATTTTTACGGCACAATTTTGGGTCTGCACGAGCTCACAGGCGAAGAGGTTCCTGCAACTTTGCAAGAGTTAGTTACTGCGGGAAAAGTAGCCAACTTTATTACCTCCGACGGTACTGTTATCGATCTATTTTGGGAACCGGAACTCAAACCGCCAGATCCAAATCCGCAGCAAGCTTTTACCCGTGCCAATCATTTAGCCTTTGACATCGATCCCCAATTATTTGACAGTGCAGTGGAAGTGCTATATTTACATAAAGTTTGCATAGATAGCGGCCCAGTTAGTCGTCCTACAGGACGCGGAATCTATTTCTACGATCCTGATGGATTTATGATAGAAATTAGGTGCGATCCATAGAAATAGGGGCTAGGGAAAGAGAGGGGGAGCAGGGGAGCTCTTGAGCGGGGGAGATGGGGAAGATAGGGGAGATAGGGAGATGGGGGAGATGGGGAAGATGGTAATTAGCTATTAGCCATTACCAATCACCAATCACCAACTAACAACTAACAACCAACAACCAACAACTAACAAATTACTCATCATCTTTCTTAATAGGTTGTTTTGGCCAGGTAAAGCGAAATGTTGCTCCTTGACCTTCACTCGATTCGAGTTTAATAGTTCCGCCTTGATTTTCTACAATTTTCTTCACTAGCGATAAACCAATACCTGTATTTTCAACTTTATCGCGAGCTTCCAAAGTTTGGAATATGACAAAAACTTTATCATGATATTGAGGAGCAATTCCAGGGCCATCATCTGCTACAGCAAACTCGTAAAAATCCTCATTGTCGCGAACAGAGATTTTCACAGAACCCGATTTGCTGCTGTGATGTTTGACTGCATTACTAATTAGATTAGCCAAAACTTGCTGTAATAAAACCTTTTCTGTCGTCAATGTTGGCATTCCCGATCCGACTTCCACCTTCAAACTCTCTGGCGGCGCGATAGAATCGATAATTTCTGCTAATAAACTTGCCACATTTACAATTTCTGAGGCTGTTTGGATGCGTCCGACGCGGGAATATTGTAGTAGTGCATCGATCAAAGCTTCCATACGGTGAACTCGACCCCGCAATAGATTCATTTGATGTTGAGTATCCTCAGTCATCGCTTCGCTGAGGTCTTCTTCTATCCAACTACTAAGGTTGGCAATTGCTCTTAGCGGCGCTTTCAAATCGTGGGAAACGACATAAGCAAATTGATCTAATTCCTGATTTCGCTTTCTCAAAACTGTCGCGGTTTGACTTAACATTCTAGTTGTTTTTGCCAATTCTTGAGCGCGTTTTTGCAGTGCTTCTTGTGCTTCTTTACGCTCTCTGATATCTTCAACAACTGCCATTAAGTATTGGCGACCATCTTGCTCGCGTAGTAGGGAAACAGTTAAATTACCCCATACTAATTCCCCATTTTTGCGGAGAAAACGCTTTTCCATCGAATAGATATTAAGTTCCCCTGTTAAGAGTTGGTTTATATAAGCCAGCTCAATTTTCAAGTCCTCTGGATGAGTAATACTCTGAAAATTATTTTCTAGCAGTTCTTCCCGACTGTAACCCAAAATATCGCAAAACTTTTGATTAACCAAAAGTAACTTGCCTTCCATATTTGTCTGGGCCATTCCCACAGCCGCCTGTTCAAAAGTAGAGCGGAAACGTTGCTCGCTTTCAGCAATAGCTACCTCAGCCTGTTTGCGGTCGGTGATATCCTCGAAACTACACATAATTCCGATTACACTATCTTCCCCATTTGTCAGAGGAACTTTGCTAACATCAACCCACATTGTCGAGCTATTGGGCAGTGCAGAAGTAAAAGTTTCAAGTAAGTGATATTGGGGAGTATTAGTTTCAAGAATGTCGCGGCTGATTGCGCGGTAACGTTCAGCTTGTTCTTCGAGAATAGGCAAATCGTAATCTGTCAGTCCGATGATATCTGTGGGACTTTTTAAACCAAGAATACGGGCAAAGTTTTGATTACAACCTCGATAGATAAAATCTCTGTCTTTCCAGTAGATAAATTGCGGAATGTTGTCCATCACTAACTGCAACATTTGTTGGGAATCTCGCAATGCAAATTCCGCGATTTTGCGATCGGTAATATCGTTATTTATTTGTAAGCTAGCTAAGGGAAGACCATCTTCGTCCCGTTGCAAAGTCCAACGGCTTGCAACTGTTACTTTTGAACCATCTTGCTTAGTGTGTAGGAGTTCGCCTTCCCAAGCTCCATCGCGTAGAAATGCTGCCTTAATTTTTGGTAGAGGTTCCGGAAATTCTGTTTGCAAAAGTGTGTGAATATTCTTTCCCATTACTTCCGATTTCCGCCATCCGTAAAGCCTTCTCGCTCCCTGATTCCAATCAGCAATCTCGTCATTCAGGTCAAGCACTGTAATTGAATCATTCGCTAAATCCAACAATTGCGATTGTTTCCGGAGGGTTTTTTCAGCTTCTTTGCGCTCGGTAATATCGCGACAAATCCCAATAAATAGTCGTCCAGAAGCTAGCCGCATTTCGCTCACCGCTAACTCCATTGGGAAGTTTGCCCCATTTTTGCGAATTCCCTGGATTTCTTGCTGACAAATGTTGAGTTTTGCAGTAGAAATTGTTAAAAAGTTTTGAAGATAATTACCCGTGCTATCTTCATGAGCAGGCTTAGCTATTAGTTTCCTAAGATTCTGACCAATGACTTCTTTCCCTTCCCAGCCAAAAATCTTCTCAGCAGCAAGATTGAATGACTGAATATTACCCTGCTCGTCCAAGGTGAGAATACCATCAGCGGCGTTGTCTACCACTGCTTGAATGCGAGTTTTACTCTCTTGCAAACTAGCTTCTCGGTTTGTTAATTCCCTGTCTAAACGGTCAAATAAATACCAGGAAGCTCCGCCGCCAAGCAAACCGACAAATAAAGCGCCTATTTGTACAAAATTAGTGATATCGATCCAATGCCGTCTTTCTTCATCTATAACAGCCTGGAATTCTTTCTGACTGACAACGAAATTATTAATTTGCTGTCGTAGGCTATCCATCTGCAATTTACCTTTGAGCAGAATGTTAGTTAGTTGAGGCGACAGCTCTATTTCTCTTCCTAAACTATCAAAATTTTTGAGCGTATTTTCCAAAAAAAATATTTCTTGCTGGGTACTTTTTTTAATTTCTTCAAATCGCTGTAACTGTGCTGGATTTTCTTGCACCATGACTCTGAGTTGTTGGAGCAATTGAGGCAAATTTGCTTTTGCTTTTAAATACGGTTCTAGAAATTCGGGACGCTGGGTCAGGCCGTAACCTCGCATTCCCGTTTCAGCATCTACCACAGTTTTGAGCAAACGGTCAGTTTGTAGTAGTACCTGGTTGCTCTTATCTATCTGGGATCTTGTTTTGATAGTGCGATCGCGCACCCAGGCAATGGCGATCACTGAGGCGAACAGACAGGTTACGGGAATGGCAAGAATTATTGTCCCCCGCTGGCGAGTCGGCCGGTCTACCCACAAAAATTTTAGGAAGTGAGATATCGAAAATTTCATTAAATTTTAAGTTTGAGATTTTAACAATTTGGCAGCCTCTTATTCTGGCGCTACGCCTATATTTAGATGGTTTTTAACATCGATTTTATCGCTCGATCCTGATGGTTGAACTAGATTAAGGTGAGAATCAGATTTGTAATTTTGCTCAGCGATCTTTTTTACAGTCCACTTACCTGTATGGGGATCGCGGTCAGCGGTAAAAGGGTTGGCTTTTAGGGGTTGATTGCAAGGTTTAGTCATGGTGCTGCACTCCCGATCTACTTGCTAGTCATATTTTAGGTGCCTCTAAAATGCAGGTTTGTGATAGATAGCAAAGCCAGGATGGGATCTTGGTCACAGAAGGTAGCGATCGCCAAATATGGATCGAGCCTTGGATGTATAGTAGAAGGCAGCTATGCTGAAGCCATCAGGCAGAAGCTAGGAGAAAAATGTTATTTAGAGTGCAGCTAAGCAATCTGCTTAAGGGGGATTATAACGCGAGCGATCGCTTCCGAGAAGCAATTCTGGTGTAACTCCTAACTTTACTCAACTTTATTTTCTATTTTTGCCTTAAGGTGAACAGTAAAAGTAGAACCCACCCCCAACTCGCTTTCCACTGTAATATCACCCCCCATCATCTGGCAAAAGCGACGGCTAATCGCCAATCCGAGTCCGGTACCACCATACTTGCGCGTTGTCGAAGCATCTCCTTGATTGAAGACCTCAAACAAACGTTCCTGTTGCTCAACTGACATACCAATACCCGTATCAGCTACGCATAAATAAACCCAATCACTATTGCTACCCCGTTCGCGAGTTGCACTTAGCCGCACAGTTCCATTTTCAGTAAACTTAAGGGCATTAGAGAGTAAGTTAAAAAGAATTTGCCGCACCTTAGTCAAATCAGTGAACACTACTCCTAGATCGCTACAGCAAGACACTTCCAATTTATTACAGTTTTTGTGAGCAAGGGGATGCAGAGTTGCGACGACATCACCCACCAAATCTGCAAGGTCAAAACTCTCTAGGTAAAGTTCCATTTTACCTGCCTCAATTTTAGACAGGTCAAGGATATCGTTAATCAAAGTTAGCAAATGTTTGCCAGCACTGCGAATTTTTTGAATATCGGGGAGCAAATCTTCGAGCCCTTCATCAGAGGCTAATTCTTCTAACATTTCGCTGTAACCAATAATGGCATTCAGAGGAGTTCGCAACTCGTGGCTCATATTAGCTAAGAAAGTGCTTTTTGCTCTGGAAGCTGCTTCTGCTTTGTGCAGTGCTTCTTGCAAAGCTACTTCCGCTCTTTTGCGCTCAGCAATCTCGAATCGGAGTAACTTATTAGCACTCTTGAGCTGAACAGTGCGATTCTCAACAGTTAGTTCTAATTCCTGCTTCGCCTTAGATAGTGCCTGCTGCGCTCGTTGCCGTTCAAAGCCTTCTATTGCTAAGGCCACCAAATTCGCTAGAGAATCAGCAAAAGTGCGCTCCTCCAAGGCCCACTGACGGGTAGAGCCGATATGTTCGTGGGAAACTATGCCCACGATCTGGCCGCCGAGCCGAATTGGTACATTTAAAGTTGATGAGTTCGCGCTCCCGTCTGTAGGCCGAGGAGAGAACATTTCTGCTTCTTTTGAGTACAATTCCTTTAAAGAGTTTTGAGCCAGAACTGTTTCAGGTAGAGGCAATCCAAAATGATCCTCAGCATTCTCTAAGGAGGTATCTAAAAAGCCAGCTCTCAAATCGCTGGTCGAGATTTCTAAACGGTTCCAGTGGCGATCGCTGCTACGTTCGTAGAGGTCGAGGCAAACTAATTTTAGATTGGGCTTTTTAGACTTCACAAAATAAGGCTGTTCGTCTAAATTTTTTGCCAGCAAAGCAGTATTGGCCTCTGTTTGGCTATCTGCACTCACGCCCAATCCTAAATCTATTTGAGACTCTGTGGAACGAACGGCAAATCTAAAATCGTTATATAGCCACAGGCTGACTTTATCTACTTCTAGGGTGTGGGCGGCAGTTTCAGTAATTTCGCGAATTGCAGCATTGAGATCCCCAGAGTTAAGAGTCCTTTCTCTGCCAAGTTCCAATAGTGCCAGACTCTGACGGCGGAGCCGTCTTTCACTGTTGAGCAGGACTTGTTCGCCCGCTTTGCGCTTAGTGAGGTCGTAGAGGGCAAATAGCGCCGCTGGTTGACCGCTGAAGGTCAGGGGTTGGACGGATACCATTACCCAGAACGGTGTACCGTCTACTTTTTTGGCTTGCATTTCCCAGTTCTGAACGTACCCGTCTCGCGAAAGTGCGTCGAGTACCTTCTCGCGATCGCTCCGATCCCAGTAAAAATCTGGAGTATGGCGATCGATCAGGTCTTCAAGGGATATACCCAGGAGAGCAGAAAATTGAGCGTTGGCATAGAGTATCTTCCCGTCGGCCACGCGAGCGATCGACACTGGTACGGGAGTGGCTTGGGCGATCGCTCGAAACCGCTCTTCGCTCTCCCGCAACACCGACTCCGCAAACCCTTGCAATTGAGCTTCCACGCGATCGGAGTGTTCAGTAGTAGTCTCCAGCAAGATTTCCAGGTCAGCTCTTTCACTCTTAAGCTCAGTAATTTCCGAGCGCAGACGTAAAACCTCCAAAATTAGCTGTTCCTTTGACAATTCTTCTTCCTGCATGGGTTTTGGGTAATTGCGAACTGGCAGTTTGTCTTTAGCGTTAATTCTTGTTTGCCGCTCATTACTAAGTATGGCTTATCCGCTATATTCGGTTACAGCATTTTCCTTCCTTATTCCAGTTCCAATTCTAAGGAAGGCATTAGTCGCTGCAAGTTCTTCAGCGATTTTCCCTGCCAGAGTATCTCCTGAGATCCTCGTACCGCGATCTGAATATTCTTTTGCTGGCGCACCTTGATCACAAACTTAGACAGAATATTGATTCCAGAACTATTTAAAAATTCTAGCTGTCGCAAATCCAAAGTAATTTTCTTTGGTTGTGCGTCAGCCACATCATTGAGCAACTGCACGATGGGCGCGTACTCTTCCATTTTACTCAGCCGGAATGAACCCTGGCAGGTAATTGTCTCAGTAGCGCTGTCGTACCAAATACAGTAATCTTTACTCTTGATCTCCATAGTGCGTGCTAGTTGTCACAGGTGAGTTGCGATTTTAATGGGTAATTTAGTCCGTAGGGGGACTTTTGAGGTGTTACTGGAGCTCCACTTACTGCTGGTAACTCTTGCTGCGGGCAGGAGGGCTTCGCCGAGCGTACCGGAGGGTATAGAGGGGCCAAAGCGCCGAGATGTAGGAAAGGAGCCAGAGGAGGTTAGAGACTTTACCTTACTAACACGGCTGGGTACTGCTGACCAGTCATCTCCTGACTGGGCATTCAATTCTCAATTGCCTCTCATGTCAATATATGCGTGATTATGCGTAAATCCCAACCAATTCCCAATTTCTGTTTTCCACGCTCAAATACTATTAGTGTAGAACACAACCGTATATGAAAATGTGAAAATCAAGATTTTTTTGCTATTGACAATAGTAACAAAATCTAATTATAGTAATGTCAGCTTTCAGGGAACCCTTAACAGGGAAGTGTTATTTAGTTTGATTCACTCTTACCTCTGTCTGTGCAAAATGCAGTCTAGCCGTTATCCAGGAGCGTCTAATGGCAATTTCAGAAATCACAGAGAAACTTTTGTCTGCTAAAAAAGCTAAGGGTATTACTTTTGGTGAGTTAGAAAAAATTGTCGGGCGCGATGAGGTTTGGATTGCGGCGGTGTTTTACCGTCAAGCTACTGCTTCTGAAGATGAAGCGGAGAAAATTGTATCAGTTTTAGGGTTAGATAACAGTGTAGCTCAAAGCTTAACAGAACCACCGTTAAAAGGTTCTTTGGAGCCGGTTATTCCCGTAGATCCGCTGATTTATCGCTTCTATGAAATTATGCAAGTGTATGGGATGCCTCTGAAAGCAATAATTCACGAAAAATTCGGCGATGGCATTATGAGTGCCATTGATTTTACTCTTGATGTTGAAAAAGAAGAAGATCCTAAAGGCGATCGCGTTAAGGTCATCATGTCTGGTAAATTTTTGGCTTATAAGAAGTGGTAATGGCTAATGGCTAATTGCTAATTGCTAATTGCTAATGGCTAATTGCTAATTGCTAATTGCTAAGGTGGGCGCTCGCCTCAACGATCTCTAGCTATGAGTTACAAGCTTGGACGGCGAGCGCCCACCCTACAAATTATCTAAAATCAACTAATCATTTCTAATAATTGAGCTTCTGAAAGTTGAACAATGCCCAATTCTTGAGCTTTTTCTAACTTAGAACCGGCATCTTCACCCACAAGCAAATAGTTAGTTTTAGCACTAACAGAATTTGTAACTTTCCCCCCAGCTTTTTGAATCAACTCTTTCGCTTCATCTCGCTTCAGCGTTGGTAAAGTTCCCGTAATTACAAAAACTTTACCTGCCAACAACAAATTTTTACCTTCTACCTTGTTGCTAGTTGCTTCTGACTTCAGTTGTAACCCCGCAACTTTCAGACGTTCAATTAAATTCTGATTTGCAGGTACTTGAAACCATTGATATACAGACTGGGCAATTTCTGGGCCAATACCATAAACTCCCTCAATAGTCGCCGCAGATGCTGCTGCTAACTGTTCGATATCGGGAAACCTTTCTGTTAATAATACGGCATTAACACTACCAACATGACGAATGCCTAAACCGTACAATATCCTCGACCAAGGTTGAGTCTTAGAATCCGCAATTGCCCCAACTAATTTATCTGCTAACTTCTTGCCCATTCTTTCTAAATTCATCAATCTTTCCACAGTTAAATCATATATATCTGCCACAGAATGCACTAAATTACTATCAACTAACTGCTGTACTAACTTCTCACCAATGCCATTAATATCTACTGCATCTCGGCTACAAAAATGAATCAGCGAACCCCTTAAAATAGCTGGACAAGATGTATTAATACAGCGAGTAACTGCCTCACCCTTTTCTCTGACCACCGGTTGGCCGCATTCTGGACAGCAACTAGGCATTTGAAAAGATTGGGCACCTTCCGGGCGCAGTTCAGGTAAAACCCTTACTACTTCCGGGATAATTTCACCAGCTTTGCGAACAATTACTGTATCGCCAATGTGGATATTTAAGGATAAAATGCGATCGCTATTGTGTAGCGTCGCCCTTGAAACAGTTGTACCCGCTAACTGCACCGGTTTTAACTCTGCGACTGGCGTTAGCGCCCCGGTTCTCCCTACGGAAACTGCGATTGACTCAACTAAAGTAGGGGCTTCCTCAGCGGGATACTTAAGGGCGACGGCCCAGCGGGGGAATTTCTGAGTAAAACCCAGTTGTTTTTGCAATCGTAAATCATTAATTTTAACAACAACTCCATCCGTCATATAAGGCAAGTTTCGCCGTTCGATATCCCAATATTCGTAATATTCGCGAACCTCATCCAAAGAAAGGCAAAGTTTCCGATTGGGATTGACTTTAAACCCCATTTGTTGCAATAATTCCAAAGATTTACACTGAGTATCTGCGACCTCAATATCTTCTTTACCTGGTATTTGTAGGGTATAAGCAAAGAAATCTAAGCGTCGTTTAGCCACAATTTTTGAATCTAATTGCCGCAATGTACCTGCGGCTGCATTGCGAGGATTAGCAAATAGGGAATCGCCAGATTTTTCTCGTTCTTGATTGATTTCTTCAAACACAGCTAAGGATAAAAAAGCCTCTCC
This sequence comes from Kamptonema animale CS-326, assembly GCF_028330895.1. NCBI lineage: Bacteria > Bacillati > Cyanobacteriota > Cyanophyceae > Oscillatoriales > Microcoleaceae > Kamptonema > Kamptonema animale. The sequence continues at coordinate 14,377 of NZ_JAQMUA010000357.1, forward strand.
TCGAACTTCTACCAATGGTGGACAATCTTCTAATTGTAGTTGCAGTGGTATCGAGCGAATTGTCTTGACATTTTGGGTGATTTCTTCACCAGTAACGCCATCTCCGCGTGTTGCACCCCTAACTAAAATACCATTTTCATAAGTTAGGGCTAAAGCAGAACCATCGATTTTTAATTCGCAAACATATTTGGAGACTGGGGAGGTTTTTTGACTTGATTCCAGAGTGTTTCCTGTTGCCAATTCCCCCTCATTAGTCCCGATTCCCCTCTGCCAACGTTCCTCCCATTTGATAAATTCCTCAATATTGAAAGCATTTTCTAAACTGTAGAGAGGGATATTATGTCTAACGCTGGAAAAGTGGGTTGCTGGTTTTTCTCCAACTCGCTGAGTGGGACTTTCAAGGCTAATTAATTCGGGATGTTGGGTTTCTAGTTCTTGTAGTTCGCGATAGAGGCGATCGTACACCTCATCTGGCATAATTGGCGTATCCAGAACATAGTAAGCATAGCTAGCTTCCTGTAATTGTTTCCTCAATTGTTGGACTCGTTGCTGAACTTCTGGCATCATAATCAATTTTAGATTTTAAATTAAATAGATGGACACAATGAAGGGTAGGGGTAGGGTGGGCGCTCGCTGCGAAAAGCAATTTCTTATAGCAATAGATGGTTGTAGCGAGCGCCCACCTTACAAATTTTTGTAACGCCGCCCTCTGGG
>NZ_JAQMUA010000358.1:0-46543 GCF_028330895.1 Kamptonema animale CS-326
AGAAGCAATCGCCTAGTCTCTGCGATTGCTTCGCGGAGCTCGCAATGACAAGTATTTAAAATGACAAGTATTTAACCGGACATGATATTAGTTCTTCAGTAAAGTGAGAGGCTTTCTGCGGTAATCTAAGTTTTGTATGAGTTAGTAGACTTGTAGGAGTTAATTTTGGAACGTACATTCTTAGCGATTAAACCCGATGGCGTACAGCGGGGACTTGTGGGCGAAATCATCGGCCGTTTTGAAGCCAAAGGCTTTACTCTAGTAGGTTTGAAGCTAGTTTCAGTCAGCCGCGAACTAGCTGAAGCTCATTATGATGTCCATCGCGAAAGACCATTTTTTCCGGGATTAGTAGAATTTATCATTTCTAGTCCTGTGGTGGCGATGGTGTGGGAAGGCGACGGTGTGGTTGCATCCGCTAGAAAAATGATTGGCGCAACTAATCCTTTGAATTCTGAACCCGGTACAATTCGTGGGGATTTTGCTGTTAATGTTGGCCGCAATATTATTCACGGTTCTGATGCGATAGAAACTGCTCAGCGGGAGATTAAACTGTGGTTTAAAGATGAGGAATTAGTGAGCTGGAAACCTTCTTTAACTCCCTGGCTGCTTGAGTAATTAGTGGGCAAATAGGTTATTATTGGGCGATTGAAATCGCGTCTACACAGACAAAACCCGCCTACGCGGGTTGAAATTCTATAGTCCGCGTAGGCGGACTTGGTTTGTATAGACGCGGTTTCAACCGCCGGACTTGGTTTATGCGGTTTCAACCGCCGGACTTGGTTTATATTAGAGACTGAAAATATTTTAAAGTTCAGATTTCTGTGCTTCTTGCTCTTGAGCTTGCAGTAATATCTCTTGCTGTTTCCCCTCAATTTCTGCGACTGATTCGCCTTCTATGTCTTCAGTCGATTCCACGACAGTACGTTCTGAAAATCCCCACAAAAAGACTAGACCAATCGTAACAACTACCAACCATTGCGGGGGTACTAAACTATCATTAATTACTTTCAATAACAACCGTATTCCCACAAAACCTACTGTAATATAACCCGCATTTTCCAGGTGAACAAACTCTTCAAGCCAGCGGATGAATAAACCTGCCATAAACCGCAGGGCGATAATCCCAATAGTAGCACCCGTAAGTACCAGCCAAGTTTCGTCAGAAATCGCGATCGCAGTGGTGACACTATCCAAAGAAAATGCCAAATCCGTCAGAGCAATTACCGGAATTGCTTGCCAGAGATTCGCAAATCGTGGTTCTTTATGCTCTCCGTCCTCGTCAGTGGCAGACATAAAGTGCTGATAAACTAACCACAGTAGGTAAAGGGCTCCCAGCAGTTCAAACTGCCAGAACTTGATTACCCAAGTAGCAGTGAGAATCAGAATAATCCGCAAAACAAAAGCGACAGCTAAACCAAAGTTCAGAGCTTGAGTCTGTAATTTAGTGTCGGCGATACCCCTTGAGATAGACGCTAAAGCGATCGCGTTATCTGCTGAGAGCACTGCTTCCAAAGCCACTAAAATGACTAACAAGAAAAAGGCATCAATTCCAAAATTTGGGTAAGCGTCGAGAAACTGATCTAGCATTAATAATTTTTTGCACCTAAATTATTTGTCCACCAAGCACTCAGGGCAATTTGCCTACCCTGTAGATCGAAGTGTCACCTTAATTCAGCTTAACCTAACCCGGTCATTTCATCAATAAATGTAACAAATTATTCCAAAAACGCTCGATTTGCCTGAAATTGGTTAAAGCTCAACCCCGTGAGTAAGGAGTTTAATATGTCTCTAACTGATACCCAAGTCTTTGTTGCCCTAGTGGTAGCCTTGATTCCGGGAATTATGGCCTTCCGGCTCGCAACGGAACTCTACAAGTAGAACCGTAACCGCAAGCATGGCTACCCTTGCCTGTCTCGACTGTTAACGCGCTCAGCTTCCCGGATAATAATCGCTCGGTATAGAGTAAATTGTCTGGTATAAGTTTAAGTGCAACTGTCGGGTCAGGCTATTTAATTTTTATTTTCTGTCCTCTGTATCACTTAATTTCTTTAAAATTTCAGCAGCCATCAGCCTGAAAAATAAGGGCAAAGTGTACCTTGCCTGGACTTTCCCAGACTTGGCAACAGCTCAAACTGAGTTAAGGTATCCCAAGATCATGCAAGCGATTCAACCTGCTATCCCCCCTATCCAACCAGAAAAAGGCGATCGCCGTCTTCAGAGCAGAAAGACACGCAGTCAGCGAAGCAGTCCTCACCAAGCGATCGCGATTGAAACAGTGGCGAAGTTAGCCACGAACCTCGTACTTTCAGTATGTGCAGCTTCTGCCCTAGTACAACTTTTACCCTACCATCGCTCCGTACAAGAAAAGTTGCGGGAAATTCAAGGCGAAGTTAAGCTGACTCAAGTGCGAGTGGATCGGGTGCGAACCGATTTCAATCACAACTTTGACCCAGCCCAAGCTAAAAGCATCATGCAAGAGCAGACTAATCGCGTCGATTCTCAGCAACGGCCTGTCGTTTGGGTAGAAAAGAGTTCAACCGATGGAAATGAATAATTAAAAATTAAAAGTTAAAAATTAAAATATCTCTAATTTTTAATTTTTAATTTTTAATTTTTAATTCTTTCCAACCGCCATTACCGTTCGCTCTGTCAAGATTGCCAATGCTGCTTGATATTGTGGGTCAGTTTCGGTGCGGATGCGATCGCCCTCATTTGGTTCTAGGGCAACTATTTTGTCGGGCATAATACCGAGTTTATTAATATCCGTATGGTTCGGTGTCTCGTATTTAGCAACCGTTACAGCCAAGCCAGAACCATCAGACAAGTCAAAAAGCGACTGAATTAGGCCCTTACCAAAGGTCTTTTCGCCCACTAACTTAGCTCTACCGTTATCCTGAAGCGCCCCGGCAAGAATTTCACTAGCGCTAGCAGTCCCTTGATTCACTAAGACTACCAGGGGATCGCGAGTCAATGGTTCTCCAGACGCTTCAAAACTGCCGATAATTCCTTGGCGGTTGACGGTATAGACAATGGTGCCGGCATCCAACCACAGGCGTGCAGTTTCAATCCCCGATTGCAACAGTCCGCCAGGATTGTTCCGCAAATCTAGAATGTAAGCATCGGCTCCCTGTTGTTCCAACTGCTGCACGGCCTTGGTGAGTTCAGAGACAGCGTTAGCACTAAATTGGGCAAGGCGGATGTAGCCAACTGGAATGCTCCCTTGAGCAGAGCGTAATTCAGCATAGACCGGGTTGAGGGCGATGCGATCGCGCACTAACTGGATTTCCTCAGTTGCTTCGCTACCTTCACGAGCGATCGTAAGCTTAACAACCGTTCCCGCAACGCCCCGCATCCGAGTTGCAGCCTCGTCTAACGTCAGTTCAGAGGTGTTAACATCATCAATTTTGAGAATGCGATCGCGCGGTAGCAAACCCGCTTTACCTGCGGGAGAACCATCCAGAGGAGCCACCACAGTCAGCACCCCCGTCTGCGGATCGAGTCCAATTTGTAGTCCCACCCCCGTCAGTTCCCCAGAAGTATTCACCTGCAAGCTGCGGTACTGCTCCGGTTTTAGCAACCGAGTAAAAGGGTCATCCAGAACCGCCAGCATCTTCTGAATCGCACCGTAAGTGGCATCCCGACTCTTCAGAGGTTCTTTGATTGCCTGCTCCCGGATACTCCACCAGTTTTTATGGTTAAAAGTATCGTCCACATAAGAACGGTTAACAATCCGCCAAGCTTCATTCAAAAGTTGCTGTTCCTGAGTTAGCGCCAAAGCCGGCTCACTCCAGCAGCCCAACACCGCCACCAACTGAAGAATTACTAAAACTGCAATACCGAAAACTCGTTTGTACATAATATACCTGCCTTAAATTACCTGACAATGAGCACAAAGCTCCCCTGACCGTCTGTTATCCCTTCCCAGCCTCACGTCTGCAAGCGAGAGAACTCGGCAGAAATTAAAGAGTAGTAATCGTGAATGGTAGACTCAGATTGCGATACACTACAAATACAGCCAAAGTGGTAGTTAAAAAACTGTCACCTCGATCGCAGTCTAGGGGATAGTCGATCTGCCTCTGAATCTCCCTCACCACTGCTGAGGGTAAAATTTCAAATACAGGAATCGATTTTTAGGAATTCTTGCTTCATGTTTTCTAAGCAGATCACCGACTCAAAACCATTCAAATGGTTTGATGAACGCCTGGAAATTCAGGCCCTCGCCGAGGACGTTACAAGCAAGTACGTCCCCCCCCACGTCAATATTTTCTATTGTTTGGGCGGTATCACTCTTGTTTGCTTTCTGATCCAGTTTGCGACTGGATTTGCAATGACCTTTTATTACCATCCAACGGTAGCAGAAGCTTTTTCATCAGTGCAATACCTGATGACCGACGTTAACTTCGGCTGGCTGATTCGCTCCATCCACCGCTGGTCTGCCAGCATGATGGTGCTGATGATGATTTTGCACATCTTCCGAGTTTACCTAACTGGTGGCTTCAAAAAGCCCCGCGAATTAACGTGGGTGACAGGCGTGATTTTGGCTGTCATCACTGTTTCTTTCGGCGTGACTGGCTACTCTCTACCTTGGGATCAGGTTGGTTACTGGGCCGTGAAAATTGTTTCTGGTGTACCAGAAGCCATCCCATTTGTCGGGCCTTTGATTGTTGAGCTGCTACGCGGCGGTGTTAGCGTTGGACAAGGAACTTTAACTCGCTACTACAGCTTGCATACTTTTGTCTTACCTTGGCTAATTGCAGTCTTTATGCTGGCTCACTTCTTGATGATCCGCAAGCAAGGCATTTCTGGTCCTTTGTAAGTTTTTAGTTGTAGGGGCGGTGCCTCTGTGCCCGCCCAGAATTTTGAGTTAAAAATTCAAAATTCAACATTAATAATTGCGTTACAGCCAATAACCAAAAGGAGAACACTCTTAATTATGGCAACAGTAAAAAAACCGGATCTGAGCGATCCAGAACTTCGGGCTAAACTTGCTAAAGGCATGGGCCACAACTATTATGGCGAACCTGCTTGGCCTAATGACTTGCTCTATATTTTCCCTGTGGTAATTATAGGGACATTTGCTCTCTGCGTGGGTTTGGCAGTGCTAGATCCCGCTATGGTGGGCGAACCCGCAGATCCCTTTGCGACTCCTTTGGAAATTTTACCTGAGTGGTATTTGTGGCCAGTATTCCAAATTCTTCGCATTCTTCCTAACAAGTTGTTAGGAATTGCGATTATGGGTGCTATTCCTTTGGCCCTGATGTTGGTTCCCTTCATCGAAAATGTGAATAAGTTCCAAAATCCTTTCCGCCGCCCTGTTGCAACTGCGGTTTTCCTGTTTGGAACTGCGGTGACAATTTGGTTGGGTGTTGGTGCTACTTTCCCAATTGACACATCGTTAACTCTCGGTTTGTTCTAAGACTGAAGTTTGCTTAATTTGACGCTCGTGGAGTTTCCTAGATGTGCTGATGTGCTGTTGGGAAATCTTGACGGGCGTTAAATAATTAAAAATTAAAAATTGAGTATGTGTTAATAAAATGGGGGATTTATTGAGTGGCCTTAGTACCAGTTTTAAATAAGCAATATGTGGAACAGTATGAAGGTAGCTATAGGATTGTAGGCAGTCGGATTTCACTAGATTCGGTCGTTTATCAGTTCCTAATAGGTACGCAACCTGAAGGAATCGTCGAAAATTTTCCTCTGTTAACTATTGAGCAAGTTTATGGCGCGATCGCATTTTATCTCGGAAATCGAGAGGCGATTGATAGTTACCTGAAAGAAGGCGAAGCTAAGTTTGAGGAAGTGCGGCAATCATTTCGCAAAAAAAATCCGCTGCTATATCAAAAGCTAGTGGAATCTCAAGCGAAAAGGCAATCTGACACATGAAAATCAAATTTCAAGCAGATGCAGACCTCAATCAAAGCATTGTCACAGGAACGGTACTACGCCAGCCAAATATAGATTTTCAAACAGCCTCTTTAGCAGGTTTAGAAGGCTTAGATGATAGAGAAGTATTGGCAGTAGCAGCACTAGAAAGCAGAATTATTGTTTCCCACGATCGCAAGACTATGCCTATACATTTTGCTGAATTTATCATGACTAATACTAGCCCAGGAATATTGATTGTTTCACAGAATTTAGCTGTCAATTCTGCGATTGAAGGATTGATTTTGATTTGGGAAGCATCAAGTGCAGAAGAGTGGGTTAACCAAATTGCATCTATTCCTATTTAAATAAAATTGGTATAATTTTAGATGAGAAGTTTTACATGAGTATCGTTATTGCTTACACACTTGAATTATAATCTTAACAAAAATACTAATTATGTCTTTTGCTTCCTAGAAATATTTGCCAGCGAAGGTGGCATTCAATCCTACATTAAAGATATTCTAAAAGCTTACCAATTGGCAACAGAGGTAAACTCGATACCAAAAGCAAAAATATTGCTGCTGCGAGATTCTCCTGAATGCAAAAATCCGTATCAATCAAAAACACTAAAATTTTATTATCTCAAAACTAATCCTGTTTGGTTAGGTAGAATTAGATTCGCGACAAAATTACTAATCTGTTTAATAAAAGAACGACCTAAACGAGTTTTCTGCGGTCATATCAAATTAGCACCGCTAATTCAAACTATCTGCCAAAGTTTAAAGATTCCCTATACTGTAATTACCTACGGCAAAGAAATCTGGGAACCGTTACCGGATAAATACCAAAAGGCACTCAGAGAAGCGGATACAATTTGGACTATTAGCAGATATACGCGCGATCGCGCCTGTGAAACCAACAACCTCCACCCCCAAAAATTCCAGCTATTGCCTTGTACTGTAGATGGAAATATCTTTACTCCCGGCCCCAAGCCACAACACTTAATCGAGCGGTATAATCTCGCTGATGCAAAGGTGTTGATGACCGTAGCGCGATTGTGGTCTGGTGATATCTACAAAGGCGTTGATGTGACAATTCGTGCTTTGCCATTGATAGCACAAACGTTTCCTAATGTCAAATATTTGGTAATTGGACGGGGAGACGATCGACCTCGGTTAGCTAAACTAGCAGCAGATTTAGGTGTTGCTGAGAGAGTGATATTTGCGGGTTTTGTCCCTACAGAAGAGTTAGTAGAACACTACCGCGTTGCTGATGCTTATGTGATGCCGTCTCAGGAAGGATTTGGTATTGTGTACTTAGAAGCGATCGCTTGTGGCATTCCTGTATTAGCTGGGGATGCAGATGGTTCTGCCGATCCCCTGCAAGATGGTATGCTAGGTTGGCGAGTTCCCCACCGAGATGCAGAGGCGGTGGCGGTAGCTTGCATAGAAATGCTGATGGGGGAGGATAAAAGGTGCAATCGCAACTGGTTGAGGGAGGAAACCCTAGCCGCTTTCGGTACGGATACCTTCCTCCAGCAAATTAAACAACTTCTGGATTTGTGAGTAGGATAGAAGTATCCCCTCTGCAAGGATATCAAAGGAGACAACCGTGAACCAAGGCAGTTCCAAAATTTCCCTCAATCTTTCTGGTATTAGCAATTGGCTTATAATCCTGGGAATCGCCTGGTTGTTAGGGTCAATTGGTCTAGGCTGGGTAGTGAAGTCGATTTTAATTTTAATCAGTTTATTATTGTTGGCACCAGCGATCGCATTTTTCGGTCTCCGCTGGTGGTTAAACCGCAACTTAATTCAAGATTCTTGTCCAGTCTGTAGTTACGAATTTCCGGCTTTAAATCAAACTCAGTGCCAATGTCCTAATTGCGGCGAACCGCTTAAAATTGAAGAGGGACATTTTAAACGAATGACACCTCCGGGTACGATTGATGTCACAGCAGTTGAGGTGTCAGCGCGACAGTTAGAAGATTAAATATTTGAGGAAAATCCCTCAATTGCATTAGTCCAGGTAAGCGGACTTTGATTGTGTAGATGCGATTTCAATCGCCGAAATATATTTCCGTAACGCCGCCATCCTGGCGGTCAAATCACCGCCAAGATGGCGGCGTTACATAAAACTTGCATAAATCCTAATTTAATTATCTAGAAGGACAGTAACATCACCATCCATAATTTTATCAATGTTGCTAGTAATCTTCTCTATCTCCCAATCCCACCATTTAATTTCTAAAAGTTGCGCTATTTCAGCATCGCTGAATCGTTGTTTGATTGGCCGCGCAGGATTTCCACCAGCAACAGTATAGGGAGGAATATCGTTGACAACAACCGCTCTAGCTGCAACAATCGCACCATCACCAATTTTAACACCTGGCATGATTAGGGATTCGTAGCCAATCCAGACATCATTACCAATGACAGTATCGCCGCGACTCGGTAAGTCCATTAACTTATTCATTGCGCTTTCCCAACCATTTCCGAAGATAGGGAATGGGTAAGTGGAAATACCGTCTAGTTTATGGTTTGCGCCATTCATAATGAATTTAACATTAGTCGCGATCGCGCAGAATTTGCCGATAATCAGGCGATCTATCCCATAATTATACAACACATTTCTCTCAAAGCCTTCGGGGTCAATAGGATCGTCGTAGTAAGAATAATCGCCAACTATAATATTTGGCGACTTCACGAAATTTTTGATAAAGCATACTCGGCGGTGGTCGGCTAAAGGATAGGGTTTATTAGGATTAGGGCCCAATTGTTCTATCAAATTTTGTCCTCCTATTTTAATAGACTGAGCGTTTAACTTCCTGATTTAGGTGAGCTATTATATCATAATAACGGCAAAGTGTTTTATAAAAAGGCTTTTGCTTTGTCATTCAACACAAAATCTCGTAACGATCCTCACCCCTAGCGGGAAACACAATTATTCTCCAAGAACAATTTTCTCAGTATTTTTATTTAAGAATCGGAAATTGAGCCACCGACATCAACTCGAAATCACCCATGTAACAGTTAAGGCGACGGAAGGGGAGTTATAACTTTACTTAAATTTTCGTTTTCTTCCGGATGAGTTTAGTGAGGTCTAGTAAATTAGATGAGTCTCTGCCACGACCAAAAGTTGGGTGCCATTGATTTACCGCCTTTACGACCTAAACAAAGACGGTAAAGCGCAAGCAATGCCTACCTAATAAATGCTAAATTTTCACACCCGTCGCGCTGTAGATTGGTCAGATTTTATTTAACAAGGTTTGTAATGAAAAGCATCGAAAATTCCTGCATTCATACATTAGTGGAATCGCAAGTAGAGCAAACGCCAAATGCTATTGCTGCGATCTTTCAATCCGAGCAAATCACTTATCAAGAATTAAATCAAAAAGCCAATCAATTAGCACATTATCTTAAAAGCTTAGGTGTTAATTCAGAGACGCTTATTGGAGTATGCGTCGATCGTTCCTTGAATATGCTGATTGGACTTTTGGGAGTCTTAAAAGCCGGCGGTGCTTATGTTCCTCTTGACCCAAGTTATCCCGCAGAGCGATTAGCTTTTATGTTGGAAGACTCCCAGCTTCCGCTACTACTTACCCAAAGCCATCTTCTCAGTTGCCTACCTAAAACAAATAGTATTCGAGTGGTGTGTTTAGACTCAAATTGGCAAGAAATTGAGCAATTTAGCCAAGATAATTTAGAGAGTGAAGTCACCCCAGATAATTTAGCCTATACCATCTACACTTCTGGCTCAACTGGCAAACCTAAAGGCGTGCAAATTATTCATCGTAGTGTAGTCAATCTTCTGCTATCGATGAAACAAGAACCAGGATTTACAAAGCGAGATATACTACTAGCAGTAACGACTATTTCCTTCGATCTTGCTGTTGTCGAACTTTTTTTACCCTTGATAGTTGGGACTCACGTTGTTATTGTCGATCGCGCAGTAGCCATAGATCCAATTAAGTTATCTAAAACCATCACTGAATCTGGCACTACATTCATGCAGGCAACTCCTGCAACATGGAAAATGCTATTAGCAGTTAATTGGCAAGGCAATCGCAATTTAAAAATTATTTGTGGAGGAGAATCTCTAAATCGACACTTAGCCAATCAATTACTAGAGCGAAGTTCCTCCCTGTGGAATATGTACGCCCCGACAGAAACAACTACTTGGTCAACGATTTATCGGGTAGAACCTGGTGAGGAAACCATACCAATTGGTCGCCCAATTTTAAATACTAAAATTTATCTTTTCAAGTATCCACGCAATTCTAACAATAACATTTTTGAGCCTGTTGCTGAGGGAGATAGCGGAGAGATTTATATTGGGGGTATTGGAGTAGCGAGAGGTTATCTTAACCGTCCAGAGTTAACTAAAGAAAGGTTTTTTAACGATCCTTTTAGCAATGAACCAGGCGCTCGTATGTATAAAACAGGTGACTTAGCTCATTATCTATCAGATGGTAATATTGTCATTATTGGACGTAGCGATCACCAAGTTAAAATTCGAGGACATAGGATTGAATTAAACGATATTGAAGCAGCGTGCTTAGATAATTCTGCGGTAGACAATGCGGTAGTTGCTGTTAAAAGTGATGCTGATGGAGATAGTTATTTAGTTGCTTATGTAGTGTTAAATTCACACTCATTAAAACTAAGCTCAGCCGAGTTGCGAGCAGCACTCAAACAAAAATTACCTGATTACATGGTGCCGGCGCTTGTAGTTTTTATGAAGGCTTTGCCATTAACACCTAATTGTAAAGTAGATCGAGAAGCACTACCTACACCAACTCTCGATCGTGTTGAAGAATTTGTTCCTCCTCGCACAGAAATAGAGAAAAAATTGGCTGAAATTTGGATTTCTGTTTTGGGAGTTGAAATTGGTATCCATCAAAACTTTTTTGAGTCAGGCGGAAATTCATTACGCACAGCCTTATTACTAAATCGGATATCGCAAAATTTCCAAGTAGAATTGTCTTTAGATTGTCTGTTCAAATCTCCGACAATTTCTGGATTAGCTGAGGTAATCGAGGTTGTGCAATCTTCCGGATCTACAGCAATTTTTGAAACCAATATTGCTGACTTATCGGCTGATGCAGTCTTAGATGAAACAATTCGCCCGTTGACAATTGCCAGATCCAATCCGAAGCATATTTTCCTGACAGGTGCAACGGGTTTTGTTGGTGCTTTTCTACTGCATGAATTGTTGCTACAGAATCCCCAAGTGACTATTTACTGTTTAGTTCGTGCTGAAAATTTAGCAGCCTCTACCTCTCGACTGATTACCACTCTGCAAAATTACGAAATTTGGCAAGAATCATTTAGCGATAGAATTATTCCCATTATCGGAGATTTATCAAAGCCATTATTGGGACTATCGGCATCACAATTCAGGGAATTAGCAGATATAATTGATGTGATTTATCACTGTGGTGCTTATGTAAATTTGATTTATCCCTACACTGCTTTACGGGATACAAATGTGGGTGGTACTAAGGAGATATTGCGCCTAGGAACTCTGACAAAAATTACACCTGTCCACTATATTTCTACCCTGGATGTGTTTCAATCCTCGAACTATAATCACATGGACTTAATTAAGGAAAAAGATGAGTTACTCAGTCCTGAAGGATATTCAGATGGTTATTCTCAAAGTAAATGGGCGGCTGAAAAATTAGTTATGGCTGCCCGCGAGCGTGGTTTACCAGTTTCTATTTATCGCTTGGGAATGGTGACAGGTCATAGCCAAACAGGTGCTTTTCAACTCAGTAATACAATCTGTCTGATCGTCAAGGGATTGATTCAATTAGGATATGGCCCGGAATTAGAGCTGAACATGAATCTCGCACCTGTAGATTATATCGTTCAGGCGATTCGGTATTTATCAGAGCAACCAGAGTCTATTAATAAGACATTTCATCTATTTAGTTCTCATGTATTATCTATGAATGAACTTGTCTTGAATATTAACGAAATTGGTTATGCTGTTGCTTCTATTTCTTATCCACAGTGGCAGGCAAAACTACTCAATATGTCTCCAGAGAATGCTTTAACTCCGATAGCTTCTCTATTTGTTAAAAAATTACCTTATAGCCAAAAAACTTTTATTGAGACAACATCTTTTGTCTGTCAAAAGTTTGATGACCGCAACACCCAGACTCGACTAGCAGGTACTAATATTATCTGTCCTCCCATTAATTATTCAGTATTAAATGCTTATTTATCCTATTTCCGTCGTCAAGGTTTTCTGTCACAGGATATTTAGTTAACCTATCGGCTTTTACGCATTTAAACCCTGCATATTGATGTATCGCGCTCTATTCCTCTCCCAAACCTTGCAGGGAAGAGAGTTCGGGGGGTGAGGTCATAGATAGTAATAATACAGTTTAGATGCGTAACAGCTTATCACTTTATATCAATTTCCCGATTTACTGTTCACTCCGCTAAGCCTTCTAAGCCTTTAACCCATAGCACCTGTCTGTACATAATTTTACTCAAAAGCGATAATATAGCATCAGGACTTGAAATTCTAAGCTGAGTTAGATTAGAATTATCCTTAGTGACTATCTGCCGACTGACCATAACCCCCAAGATAAAAGCATCTAATTTAGCAAAAAATTTTCTTGACAAATGCCATTTGAATATAAAATAATAACAAATGATCTACTGTCAGAAAAAGCTGCGATTCATTTGACCTAAGTTAAGATCCTCTTACCCTGTAAGATACTGAAATGAAGAGAAATTTACTTGAAAAATTGAAAATTTCTGGCTCTATCATCGAAAGTGTTAGCAACAGTCCAAATAAACCGAAAGAATCCCTAACAAAACAAACACTGTTAAAAATAGCTTTCAGCATGGGTCTGGTTATTGTTGCATCAACAGGCATTAGTTATTTTCAAATTATTTCAAGGATTACTAGCAATTCATTAACTCAATTGGAGCAATACATAAAATTACGCTCGGAACGCGAGAGGTCAATATTTATCTTAGCCGAAGATAACCATAAGTTGCTCAAGCAAGCTTTATTAGATCAACTAAAAGTAGAAGAGAAGCTCGATCCAAAAGCTGAATTCGATCGAAACTTTGTCAGATATCCAGATGACTCAGTTCGCAATCGTCCCGAATTGTTTCAACTTGACAAAACCGCAGGCTTATTTCTCGGTAAAAATGTCAATATTGACACCGAAATGCAGCGGCGAATGGTTGCTTTCTATAAAATTATTAGTGCTTATGGCCCAGCTTGGCGCAATCGCTTTGCTAACACCTATACGCAAATTCCTGAAAATGGGCTGATCATCTATATGCACCAGTATCCGTGGGTTCTTAAAGCACCTTCTAATGAATCTTTCCGCGTCACAGATGATGAATCATTTCAAATCACCAGACAACTCTACAATCCAGAACGTAAAACAGTCTGGACAGGCATTTATTATGACCAAGTAGCTGTAGCTTGGATGGCATCCTGTGTAACACCATTAGATGTAAATGGCAAGCATATTGGTACACTTGGACATGATATTTTAATAGGTGATTTACAGAAGCGGACTATTAATGAAGGGCTTAAAGGCACATACAACATGATTTTTCGAGCCGATGGGCGGCTAGTAGCTCACCCAGAACTTATGCAAAGTATTCAAAAGGGAAATGGACAATTTTCCATCGCCCAATCAGGAGATGCTCATCTACGGCGAATTTATGAATTAGTCAAGAGACATAAACAGGAAACTATTATTATTGACAATTACACCTATGATGAATATTTGGGTGTTACTAAAATCAACGAACCAAATTGGTACTTAGTTACAGTTTTCCCCAAATATCTTCTCACTCAAGAAGCCTTTTCTACTGCTCGCATGATTCTCCTGTTAGGGCTAAGTGCGTTACTGATTGAAATTATTATTGTGTTTTTAATCTTACGGCGCGAAATTTCCGTTCCTCTCAATAAATTAATGGCTGCAACTGAGAGTATTGCTGCTGGTAATCTTGATATCCAAGTTAATGTCAACCGCCAAAATGAATTGGGGCGTTTGGGATATTTATTTAACAAAATGGCTCAGCAAGTCCGCGAATCTTTTGCCGCGCTTGCGAAAACTAATGAGGAATTGGAACTGCGAGTTGAAGACAGAACTGTAGAACTTAAAGAAGCAAAAGAAGTTGCCGATAGTGCTAACCGCGCCAAAAGCGAGTTTCTCGCCAACATGAGTCATGAATTGCGTACACCTCTTAATGGTATCTTAGGCTATGCCCAAATTCTTCAGCGGTCAAAAAGCTTGGGAGAACTCGATCAAAAAGGGATCGGCATTATTAACCAATGTGGTACGCACTTACTCACTCTGATCAATGATATTCTAGATTTTTCTAAAATCGAAGCCCGGAAAATGGAAATCTACGCTGCGGATTTTTATTTTCCCTCATTTTTGGAAGCAGTAATTGAAATCTGTCGAATTAAGGCCGAACAAAAAGGGATTGATTTTATCGATAAAACAGAGGGCGTAATACCCCTTGGCATTCATACGGATGAAAAACGATTGCGGCAGGTCTTGATTAACTTACTGGGGAATGCGATTAAGTTTACTGAACAAGGTAGCGTCAAATTTCTAATCCACTCTCAAAAAGTGGAAAGTGAGGATCGGGAAGTAAATTTATATCGTATTCGGTTTAAAGTTGAAGATACAGGAGTTGGTATAGCCAAGGATCATATTAAAAATATCTTTTTGCCATTTGAACAGTCTGGTAATATGAAGAAGCAATCAGAAGGGACTGGACTCGGATTAGCTATCAGCAAAAATATTGTTGATATGATGGGCAGTACCTTGGAAGTTGAAAGTGAATTAGGAAAAGGTAGTGTTTTCTGTTTTGAGATAGATTTACCCGAAGCTAAGGAATGGGCAAAAAATACTAAAAGTTCTCAGCAGGGAATTATTACTGGTTTCAAAGGCGAGCGCCTAAAAATTTTAGTAGTAGATGATCGTTGGGAAAACCGTTCTGTTATTGTCAATTTACTCAGCCCTATTGGATTTATACTTTTTGAAGCTGAAAATGGTCAAGAAGGACTGGATAAAATTGCTGAGGTTCAACCCAATCTGGTTATTACTGATATTGCTATGCCGATTATGGATGGCCATGAAATGCTTAGAAATTTGCGAAAATTGCCACCATTTGCTAATTTATCAGTGATCGTGTCTTCAGCCAGTGTATTCCAGTCAGATATGCAAAAAAGTATTGATGTTGGAGCTAATGAATTTTTGCCCAAACCTATCCAAGCTGATAGCCTGTTAGAGGCGATCAAAACTCTCCTAAACTTAGAATGGATCTATGAAGAAAAATTACAACCGGAAAATAAACAGGCCTTGACAAACTCTGAAATAGCTGTTGCAATTGTGCCCCCATCGCATGAAGACTTGCTTATACTGTATAATCTTAGTCGTAAGGGATTGATCAAGGATTTACTACAAGAGTTGACGAGAATTGAACAGATAGACAATGAGTTTATACCTTTTGTTCAACATCTGCGCGAATTTGCTAAAGCTTTTAAGCTTAAACAGGTGCGAACCTACATAGAAAAATACCTAGCGGAATCTGAGGGTGAATAATGAATAATTCCTGGTGGCTTTATGAGTGAAATTTCAGAAGAACAATCTATTTTGATTGTAGATGATAATCCCAATAACCTAGAAGTTTTAGCCCACATATTGACAGATGTGGGTTATCAAGTTTCGGTTGCTATTGATGGTGAAACTGCGATTGAACAAGTAGAATATCATCAGCCAGAACTAATTTTATTAGATATAATGATGCCTGGTATTGATGGTTTTGAAACTTGTCGGCGATTGAAAGCTAATCCCTTAACCTGCGAAATTCCGATTATTTTTTTAACCGCTTTATCTGATTCAAATAATAAAGTTAATGGATTATCTGTAGGAGCCGTAGATTATATTTCTAAACCCTTCCAAAGTGAAGAAGTGTTAGCAAGAATTAGAATTCATTTAAAATTATATAATTTAACTAGAAAACTAGAACAGCAGAAACAATTACTAGAAGAAAAAGTTAAATTACGGACTGTGGAATTATTAGCCGCTAAAGAAGCAGCCGAAGCAGCGAACATTGCTAAAAGCCAGTTTCTCGCTAACATGAGTCATGAACTCCGCACCCCCCTGAATGCGATTATCGGCTATAGTGAAATGTTGCAAGAAGAAGCAGAAGATTTAGCTCAAGAAGACTTAATCCCTGATCTGAAAAGAATTCACGGTGCAGGCACACATTTATTGGGTCTAATTAACGACATTCTTGACTTGTCCAAGATTGAATCGGGCAAAGTTGAACTTTACTTAGAAACCGTTAATATCTCACTGTTGATTAGGGAAATTATTATAATGGTTCGACCACTGGTCGAGAAAAATGCTAATGTCTTGGTAGTTGACTGTGCGGACAATCTTGGTTATATGAAAACTGACTTAACTAAGGTACGTCAGAGTTTATTTAATTTGCTTAGTAATGCCTGCAAATTTACAAAGAAAGGTAAAATTACTATTAAGGTAGAAAAAGAGTATCGGAAATCAGGAACGCTCAATGGGGAAGAACACAAATCAGCCATACTCTACATTTTATTTAAAGTAACTGATACTGGCGTTGGGATATCTCCAGAACGAATGGAAAAACTGTTCCAACCCTTCACTCAGGCTGATGCTTCAACTACACGAGAGTATGGGGGGACTGGATTAGGGTTAGCAATTACTAAAAAGTTGTCTCGGATTATGGGTGGAGATATCTTCGTTGAAAGTGAGGTTGGTAAGGGATCTACTTTTACTATTATATTGCCAGCAGAAGTACTGCTACCCAAGTAAAAACAGGGTTTATAATTGTAATGTAAACAATCCATTTACAACCTCAAATGGATGAATTTTTATTTTTTCACTTTTACTTCTTTATCTCATTTAACTGCTGCGGAAGCTGGGCAATAAGTTCAGGACTTATACACCCAACCAAAGAAACCGGGTTTTTTGACGAAAATACTTCGTTATGACCCACAGATTCTCTCAAAAACCCGGTTTCTGGGACGACCTGCGTAAGTCCTAAAGTTTTTCAGTCCTCATTCAGAGGACTTAATTTATTAGACAGGGACTTAAGTCCCTGGCGGGTTTCAGATGGCAGTTGACACCAAGGGGGCAAATGCCCACCCAACAAACTCCTAGCGAACGACTGCGGGAACTGGTTCCGGTTTCAACAAACCTGTTAACATATCCTCTGGTCTTTCTTTATAAGGCCAAGCAAAAGCATGGCGAAAAGCCGCATTCTGACAGGCTTGTAATTGCCGAAAATCGATTACATCCAAAGTTAACAAAGTCTCGTACTCAAACGGTAAGCGGACATTATGCAAACCTGCATTATCTGTGCAAATAGCAATATCAACACCTGCCTCAAAACAGCGGTCAAATACTACCTTTAACTCACGCAAATCCGAAAGCGTTCCTGTCTTCAAATAAGTAGTCGGGCAAACTTCCAAACATTGCCCCATTTTGGCTACTTCTGGTAACAATTCAGGATATTTCAAAGGTATCTGAATCCCGTGACCAATTCGCATTAAATATGGTAATAATTCGGGATAGCAGCCTGAAGGTGTTTCGTAGAGATGGCCAGTGGTTTTGATGCCGAGCGATCGCGCATACTGGTACAATCCCACAAACTCATCCAAGCGATCGGCAATACAAGCATCACCACCCGCTACATCAATAGCACAGACATATTCCCCCATACCCGCCGCCAAATCTACGATCGCCTTATTCACCTCAAAAGGCAAACGCGAGTGCATACACAAAATTTGGCTAGTGACAATCGGACAATCGCTACCCCGACTAGCTTTGCCAACTATTTCCACAATCTTCGCCATTAACTCAATTCTCTCAGACATCGGTAAATGTTCCGGTGTCCGCAAATAAGGCGTATAGCGCAATTCTAAATAAGCTAAATTCTCAAAAATATATGCTCCCCGCATCAACCGATAGATAAAATAGGGTAGCATTTCAGCAGTCTGAACGCTTTCCACCATAGTGTGCAGTTCTAAATACTCATCCAGAGTGTTGCGCGGCTTGGTGTAAAATTGCTCAAACTCAGAATATTCTTCAAATCGACCAGCTATCTCAGCGTCGTGACGTTCAAAATACCGCCACAGAATCCGGGGTACTACAGAACCGCCCAGGTGACGGTGCAACTCAGCGTGTAAAGTCATAACTAACTTCCCCTTTATTTTTTCAAGCTTAACAAAATTAACAAAAATTAATTTGACAGCAGCGACACCATCTGTGCATAATTTGAGTTTGTGTCAACTTTAGCGTTTCGTGAGAGACCCTTGGCTAACGTAGTTGTGATCGGTGCCCAATGGGGCGATGAAGGGAAAGGAAAAATTACTGATTTGCTCAGCAAATCCGCAGATGTCGTTGTACGTTACCAAGGGGGCGTAAACGCAGGTCACACCGTTGTCGTAAACGGTCAGACCTTCAAACTGCACTTAATCCCCTCTGGAATTCTCTATCCTGATACAGAATGTATCATCGGCAGTGGGACAGTAATTGACCCGAAGGTTTTAATTCAAGAATTGGATCAGCTAGATGCGCTGAATATCTCATCGCGCAACTTGATGATATCTCAAACCGCCCACGTCACGATGCCTTATCACAGGTTGATTGACCAAGCATCGGAGGAACGGCGCGGGACTCATAAAATTGGGACGACGGGACGGGGTATTGGCCCGACCTATGCTGATAAGTCGGAACGCACGGGAATTCGCATCCTTGACTTGATGGATGCAGTCGGATTGCGGAAGCAGTTACAGTGGACGATTAATTATAAGAACGTCATTCTGGAAAAGCTCTACGATTTGCCACCCCTTGACCCGGAAGTGGTGATTGAGGAATATTTGGCTTATGCGGAACGGTTGCGTCCCCACGTTGTGGATAGTTCTCTGAAGATTTACGATGCAGTTCAGAAGCGCCGAAATATTCTGTTTGAGGGAGCTCAAGGGACGCTGCTAGATTTGGATCACGGGACTTATCCCTATGTGACTTCTTCTAATCCAGTGGCGGGTGGCGCTTGCGTGGGTGCAGGTGTGGGCCCGACGATGATCGATCGCGTGATTGGGGTAGCGAAAGCGTACACGACGCGGGTAGGAGAGGGGCCTTTTCCTACCGAAATGGTAGATGGAGTGGGACAAGTTTTGTGCGATCGCGGTGCAGAATTTGGGACAACAACCGGCCGCAAACGCCGCTGCGGTTGGTTTGATGCGGTAATTGGCCGCTATGCAGTGCGGATTAATGGTTTAGATTGTCTGGCGATTACAAAGTTAGATGTTTTAGACGAGTTAGAGGAAATTAAAGTTTGCGTTGCTTATGAAATTGATGGCGATCGCATCGAAGATTTTCCTAGTAGTTCTCGAACATTTGCACGGTGCAAGCCTATCTATGAAACCATGCCGGGTTGGAAACAGTCAACCGAAGAGTGCCGAACTTTGGCAGATTTGCCTAAAGAAGCTTTGGATTATCTGAAGTTTTTAGCAGAGTTAATGGCAGTACCGATCGCGATCGTTTCTTTGGGAGCAAGTCGCGATCAAACTATCATTGTGGAAGATCCCATTCATGGGCCGAAGCGAGCTTTGTTGTATGCTAACGGCACATCCGTTGGCGTTCAAGGCTAAGACTTTAATTTAGAATCTGAAGATAGCATGGCGTACTCAGCCATGCTTTAAATTTTTGGTGATAAGTATAAGGAAGAAGGAAGAAGGAAGAAGGAAGAATGTTTATACAGTCAGCTTTTTAGCCATCCTTTCGATCTTTTTGAAAAGGGATTTTCAACCTCTGAATACTTAACTCAAACTTACACGGGGTGATCTAATGGCTAGTGCAGAAGACTTGATTAGAAAAATAGAAATACACGAAGCTCTAAAAAATTGGGTAATACAAGAATTAAAAAGTGCAGGTATTGATTGCGAAGAGCTAGATTTTTATGACGAAAAAGGAGATATTTTTATTAAAAACTTAGAAGATGTGCCAAGAGCACTAGAGATTATTAAAGAAATTAAAGAAGAAAATAGTTAAAGCCAAAACTATGAGCCAATACATTGAGATAAAAACACTAGCAAACATATATCCTTACCAAGCTAAAAAGATTATTAATAAAGGGACGGTAAAGGCTGTCCTGACTACAGGAATAATATCTCCCGCTGCCAAGACACTATTCGATCGATCTGGTATAATATGGGTTGAGAAGATTCCCGAAAGCAGATTTATGAAATCTAAGGCTCAGGACATAGAGCTTGAGAATTAGGAGGAACAAAAATGTTAGAGATCGTATTTTACCCAGGAAATGGTCAGGAGCCTTGTAGCATAGATATAGCCAGCGATTTTTTACGTTGGTTGACGAAATCTGATTTTATAGAAATCGGTGCCGATCGTCCAACAAAAATTCATATAGATGGTGAAGATGCAGAACTCCCTCTAGTTAAGTTAGGTCAAGGTAATCGCAAAAGGCTAAGGGATTTTTTACTTGAAGAGATTAGTGAAGAAAGCGATGCTGTAGTTACCAAGCTTGGAGACTCACCTGCAAAAAAAGAAGTTCAAGCTGTTACTTACAAGCTCAAAAAGCTGCTAGAATTACTCAAGTGTGTTGAAAACGAAAAGTACCAGTATCTCCAGCGATTCTAATAAAATTGAGATTCGGTAGCATAAATTTGGTAGAATGTCATAGCAAGAAACCAGAATACACAAAATGGAACTCACAGTAGAATGTCAAAAGCGGGCAGAAGGCAGTAAACCCAACGCTCTCCGCCGCTCCGGTTTAATTCCCGCCGTACTCTACGGCCACAGCGGCGCGGAATCCATTGCGCTAACCATCAATGCCAAAACCGTTGAAACTCTGCTCAAAAAGCACGTAGTCAACAATGCTCTAATTCAGCTCAACATTCCTGATATTTCTTGGAGTGGCAAAACCTTGCTGCGGGAAGTGCAAGTTCACCCTTGGAAAGGTCATCCCTACCACCTCAGCTTCTTCTCCGTCGCTACGCAAGACAGTCTTGAAGTAGAAGTAAGTCTCCATTTTATCGGAGAAGCAGTCGGTGTCAAAATGGAAGGCGGAATTTTAGACCCCGTACTGACGCAACTCAAACTCAAGTGCAAACCCGACAACATCCCCGAAGCAATTAACGTTGATGTTTCAGAAATGCACGTAGGTGATGCTCTACACATTCACGAACTGCAATTACCTGATGGAGTTGTACCAGTTGGCGAACCAGATCAAGTAGTTGTAAGCGTGTTGATATCTCAAGCCGGAACTGAAGAAACAACAGAAGAAGCAGCAGCAGCAGCAGCACCAGCAGCTTAACAGTTAACAGTTAACAGTTAACCGTTAACTGTTAACCGTTAACTACCAATAACTTCCCAAATGCGATCGCGTTGAGATTCCTCTAGACGGGGCCCGTGAACCTCTACCACGCGGGAGGCGAGATAATTCCCCCAGCGTCCCGCCTGTTGAGGACTCAAATTATTAGTAAGTCCGAATAAAACGCCCCCTGCAAAAGCATCTCCAGCTCCCACAGTATCAATAGCTTGTACTGGAAATCCAGCAACTTTAGTAATCTGTTTATTTTCTACCACCAAACAGCCATTTGCACTGTCAGTAATAAAAGCCAGATTAACTAATTCCCCCAAATTCTGAGCGCACTTTTCCAAAGATTCCAGCTCAAAAAAGCGGCGCACCTCATCGGCATTGCAAAAAAGTACATCGCAATAATTAGCAATTACCTGCCGAAAATCATCAGCAAATCGATCCACTAAAAAAGCATCGGAAAAAGTAAAAGCAACCTTTACTCCCTTGCGTTTCGAGTGTTCCATCGTCTCAATACTAGCCTTTCGAGGATCGGCCGCATCCCAGAGATAGCCCTCAATATAACTGTACTTTGCACAACTGAGGCGATCTAAATCAATATCAGTAGCAGCCAGAGTCGTAGAAACTCCTAAATGAGAACACATAGTACGCTCCGCATCGGGAGTCGTCAGCACCACACAAGTACCCGTAGGCCCGCTCAACTCAGGGGCCGGATGCACATCAAACTCAATCCCCGCCGCCAATAAATCTTGCCGATAGAATTCCCCATTTGTATCCTTAGCAACCTTACCCGAATAAAAGCCGCTACCGCCACTCTGAGCCAAAGCAATCATCGTATTTGCCGCCGAACCCCCCGATCGCAGTTGCAGAGAAGTATGCTCCAAATCGTGCAAAATCCCCCCCTGTTTTTCCGCATCCATCAGAGTCATAGAGCCGCGATTCAAAGCATGGTGTTGCACAAAATCATCTTTCACAAATGCCAAAATATCAACTAAGGCATTACCCACGCCAAATACATCCACTGTCGAACCTTGATTTTCCGTCATAAACCCTTTCTGTTTATACTAATTATTAACTATAGCGGTTTTCAGTTGCATGAGAACAGGGTAATAACCTTGTAAGGTGGGCGCTCGCTGACAAACATCTATAGCTATAATTTATAAGCTTTTTGCAGCGAGCGCCCACCCTACAGTTAATTGTGTCCATCTACTTATCAACCCAAACGCAAAATCAAAATGTCAGATGCTTCTCTTCCTCCTTTAATTCAGCAGATGTTGCGGTCAGAATTTTATCCTCACTCCGTGACAGAACCAATTGAACTGCTTCAGACTCATATTTCTTTTGTACTGCTAACAGGAGATTTTGCCTACAAACTCAAGAAACCAGTCAACTTTGGTTTTTTAGACTATTCAACTTTAGAAAAACGCCATCATTTTTGCACAGAAGAGTTGCGAATGAACCAGCGGGGAGCGCCGGAACTTTACCTAGAAGTTTTGCCTATATATCATAAAGGTGACAATATTTTCACCCTAGAACCTTTTAGCTTACCAGTGGAATACGTGCTGAAAATGCAGCAATTTTCCCAGGATTCCCTGTTTGTAAATATGTTTGAGCAGGGACGGCTAAATGAAAAACATTTAGAGAATTTGGGGCGAGATTTAGCGAACTTTCACGCTAGCGCCCAAGTTAGCGACTATATTCGCAAATTTGGGGAAATCCCTCCTATTCGGGAGGTTATTAATAACAATTATCGACTCTCGGAAAAATATATTGGTGGGCCGCAAACTCAAAAACAGTATGACGAAACTAGGCAATATACAGAAGTGTTTTTTAGCGAGAGGCAACCACTATTTGCTAGCCGCATTCAAAGTAACAAAATTCGTGAGTGTCATGGCGATTTGCATTTGAAAAACATTGCTCTGTGGCACGATAAAATCATGTTATTTGATTGCATTGAGTTCAACGAGCCTTTCCGTTTTGTCGATGTTATGTATGACGTAGCTTTTACGGCAATGGATTTGGAAGCGCGGGGGCGTAAAGACTTAGCAAATGCGTTCTTGAATACATATATTGAACAAACTGGCGATTGGGAAGGAATACAAATTTTGCGATTTTATTTAATCCGTCAGGCTTATGTAAGAGCAAATGTGACTGCTTTTTTACTAGACGATCCGGCTGTGCCAATTATTGAAAAGAATCAGGCTGAAGAAACGGCAGCACACTATTATCAACTAGCTTGTGATTACACAAAACCTCGCCAAGGACAACTAATTTTGATGTCGGGTTTGTCTGGTTCTGGTAAGAGTACAGTTGCTCGATATTTAGCTCGTCGCCTTACTGCTATTCACATTCGCTCTGATGCGGTACGAAAACATTTAGCAGGCGTTCCTTTGTATGAGCGTGGTGGGGATGATTTATATTCTAGTGAGATGAATGGCAAGACTTACAGCCGATTATTGGAATTGGGAATATTGCTAGCTAAGGAAGGCTATACAGTTATTTTGGATGCGAAATACGATCGAAATGATTTGAGGATGGACGCTATTAATTGTGCTGAAGCTAATAACATTTATTTAAAAATCATTCATTGTACAGCGCCTATTGAAGTGTTACGATCGCGACTGCAAAATCGCAAAGGTGATATTGCCGATGCAACTGTTGATTTATTAACCTCACAGCAGTTGGCGGCTGAACCTTTCACGGAAATTGAAAAAAGGTATTTGATAACTATAGATACGACTCAGGATTTAGAATTACAAATGGGTAATGGGTAATGGGTGATGGGTAATTGGTAATTGGTAATTGTTATTGTCATTGCGAGCGCAGCGAAGCAATCCCAACAAGCATTAGCGATCGCTTTGAGCTTGCTGCACTTAGCTGAGGCTGCATTCAAGTTATCCACAAATTCTACGATCGCACCCCTGGGTAACAGAGCGCAATGGTAAGCAATGCCGATGCTGCAAGGGCGGCTATTGTCCTAACATGGTTCCAGAACGTCCAGTCGGTAAGGTATCTAGCCCATAGGTTCGCGCCCTCAGTGCTGTCCGGCTTGACAGCCGCCAGTGCATCATTTAGCGGTACATTGAACGCGATCGTCACGCCTACTGTACCAACTAGATAGAGCAGGCTACCAATGAGCAAGTAAGCAGCGGATTGATGCCACTTTAACAGTGAGGAAATAGCCAGAAAGATGCAAGCCGCAGCCGTTCCGAATAGCGCCATCATAAACAACGGATTAATGGCCGTGATATTGATAGCTTGCATGGCGCTAATACCCTGTGCTGGTTGAAGTCGGGCAAGGGCACTCATCACGAAAGTTGAGAAGGCAAAAAAGACTCCAGCCATCAGCCCGCAGCCTATTGCCGAGACGAGCTTCAAAGCAAAAAACGAGGGATTAGTAATCGCCATAAAACCTCCTATAAATTACTGTCCAACACCCCTTCACTCGTCCCTAGTAACTTCATTTAATTGCATTGTCTCTTCCTATGGCTGAAGTCAGCTTATAGCTGCGCGTTTACTTCAGAAATCCACTGGACGAGTTGAATAATGACACCGTTTGGATCGGCAACCTGAAAGAATCTCTCTCCCCAAGGTTCTGTCTCGATTGGTGTTGCGATCGCCACGCCTTCTGCTTGTAATCGCGCGTATTCACCATCAATATCATCCACCACGAACACAACTAACAGACCATCTGCTCGATGTCCGCGCATCTGCGTCGGTTTAAAGCTTTCCAGTCCAGTCCGAAGGAAAATAAGGTTAAAACCAGCGTCCTTTCTGGAGAGGGAAACGAAACCGTCGGCTGACATATCTTCGCTAAAGCCAAAGTGTTGCTTAACGAACGTAGCCGATGCCGTAACATCATCAACATTGAGTGAAATAGCTGAAGCAGTAATCTGCATCATGACTCCTTTATTAGGATAATAGACGGTAAAGGTTGTTAGCGATCTAAACCATTTTTCTCGAAACTATTACTTCTAATTTATTGCATCTGGTTCCATGTACATAATTTCCCAAATGTGGCCATCTAAATCTTGAAATCCATGTCCATACATAAAACCATGATCTTGCGGTTCAGTGTATGTTGTTCCGCCAGCGGCGACTGCCTTGCGAACCATTTCATCAACTTTTTCTCGGCTCTCGGTAGACAAACATACAAGCACTTCTGTGCTTTTTGTTGCATCACAAATTTCTTTGGGCGTAAACGTCTTGAACTTGTCTTCAGTCAATAACATGACGAATATATCCTCGCCCACAATCATGCAAGTCGCCGTCTCGTCAGTAAATAGGGGATTAAACTGAAAGCCGAGGCTAGTAAAGAACTCCACAGACTTATTTAGATTTTTGACGGGTAGATTCACGAAAATTTTAGTAGCCATGTTTTCTCCTTTTTAAGGTTAAATTTCTTAACTAGAAAATTGCCAGAGTAGTCAAAGTAACCAAACAGACTAACTGAATAACTAAGCTTAAGACCCGAAAAATCGGATTAAGTCCAGCTATATGAATCAGGGAATGCACAATCCGAAATACTATGTACACAACAACCAGCAAATCTACCACTGTTCCCGATACGCCGCGAACCGTGAGCAGAAAGACAACACCTATATATAAAGGGAGGTTTTCTACTAAGTTGGACTGTACCCGAAATAGTCGCCAAAGCAAGCTTTCATCATTTTGTATTCCGAACTCTTTGGGAGAGCCACCAGCGGATAAATGCCGAATCCTGACCGTAAGTAGAAGAGCAACGACAGTAATCGTCCACACGATGAAAATTGCTAAACCCCAGAGAGGAAAGGTCATATCGATAGTAGGTATGGCTGCATTCATAGACTTAATTAACTTTCAAATTACTCAATTTTAACAGGACTTACGCACCCAAACAAAGAAACCGGGTTTTTTACGAAAATACTTGGTTTTAACCACAGATGAGCTCAAAAACCCGGTTTCTGGGACGACTTGCGTAA
The DNA here is from genome assembly GCF_028330895.1 of Kamptonema animale CS-326. Lineage (NCBI taxonomy): Bacteria > Bacillati > Cyanobacteriota > Cyanophyceae > Oscillatoriales > Microcoleaceae > Kamptonema > Kamptonema animale. The sequence goes on from NZ_JAQMUA010000358.1 coordinate 26,204, forward strand.
GTTTTATTTAAACAACTTACAAACAACCAAAAAACCAATGCTACAACTGTAACGTAAACAGGCTAACAATATTGTTAAGCAATCTGATGTTGTTGTATTATTTTACAACAGATTTCAGATTGATAGGTAACATCTTGGTGGGAATTGCTGAGCATCATATTTTTCTAACAATTTTAAATCTTTTTGGCAATTCCCCCTACTTATTTTACCGTACTTCACTTGCCTGCAATCTGCTGTAGCTTCCCACTAATTGAGCCACTTGAGTACGAGCAGATGCGATCGATTCAGCCAAACTTTTGCCATCAGACTCGTCATTTTCAAAATGGATAAAGCTGATATCGGTGATGCCAATAAATCCAAAAACAGTTCTTAAATACGGGTCTTGATGATTCATCTTCTCATTGCGCTGGCCAGGTTGAAACCCAGAAGCACCTCGCGCCGTAACGATCAACATTTTCTTACCCAGTACGAGAGGTTTGTAAGGATTTGTAGAGTTTTCTGGCGCAAAAGCAAAGGTTCGTCCGGGACGTACAATCTGGTCAATATATGCCTTGAATGTACTGGGAACGCTAAAATTGTACATGGGAATGCCCATGACATAGAAATCGGCAGCTAAGAATTCATCTATAAGTTCATCGCTAATCCGAATCCCTTCCTGAAGTTGAGGGGTGCGCTCCTCTGGGGGTGTATAGGCCCCTGCAATCCACATTTCATCAACATGGGGAACGGGATTGCGACCGATATCTCGATAGGTGACAATATCGTTAGGATGAGTTTGTTTCCAAGCTTCAACGAATTCTCGTGTAAGCCTGCGAGAGTGCGATCGCTCACCGCGCGGACTAGAATCAATGTGTAACAAGCGTGCCATAATTTTTCGTAGTAGAACACTATTCCAGTTTAGGAGAAACTCACCGATATTTCGCTATCTAATTCTTGCGCTACTATCACAATCTTGCGATCGATTTTCCGGGCGATCGATGGGTGTTATCCTTAAGTGAATACAATCAGATAATCGCGATTTAGTTTTGTGTCATGGAGATGCCAAAGGGTTATGAAACTCAAACAACCTGCTTTCCTATCTTGTCTAGTCAAAAGCAGGGTTGGGAAAATATTATAGTTGAGGAATTTCAGCACCCACCAGGAGAGGGAAGCACTCATTACAGCGATGAACACACAATTTGTCTGTCTCTTGCACCTCGTCCCGTTCGGTTACTGCAAATCAAGGGAGGAAGAACCCATGCGGGACTCTGTGGGAAAGGCGATATTTCCATAACACCTGCCAAAACACCATTTTTTGCACGTTGGGATGGTGACGATCGCTACTTGGAGATTCGGATTGCGTCTCGTTTTATTCAAAGCGTTGCTAGAGAAGCTCTAGCGATGAATCCCGATCGACTTGAATTACTCCCAGAATTTCGCACGCGCGACCCTCAAATTGAGGCGATGGGAATGCTACTTTTTGCTGAACTAAAACAAGAAAATTTAGGCGGAAGACTTTATATTGAATCACTGGCAAATGTATTAGCAATACATCTGCTCAGACAATATTCTGCGGTCAAACCTCGACTTTCAATTTATGAGGGTGGCTTACCGGAACGTCAAGTTTTGCAAATTTTGGAATACATCAATGAACATTTGAATCAAGATATTAAGCTGGCAGATTTAGCCGAATTATTGGGGATGAGTCAATTTCATTTCAGCCATCAGTTTAAGCAATCAATTGGGATAGCTCCTTATCAATATCTGCTTCAGCAACGAGTAGAACGGGCAAAGCAATTGTTGAAACAAACAGATCGATCGATTATGGAAATTGCCTTTTTGTGTGGGTTCAATAGTCACAGTCATTTGAGCAAACAGTTTCGGCAATTTACAGGTATGACACCGAAAGCATATAGAATAAATTAGTTAGATAACTATACAAGTTATCGATGGAAAATGCGAGCGCTTTTGCTTAAGCAAAAAATAAAGTAGGGTAAGAAACGCTCACCCTACTTTATAGCAACTACTTCGCGATCGCCACCCGATCGCTAACTTCCTCTAGAACAGGAAGAGTTGCGAGTTACCAGAAACGCCGAAGTTTGCGTCCACAGTAGCGAACAAACTATTACCACCAACCGTAGAACCGTTAGAGTCATAGTAAAGTTTAGAAACCGTGCCATCATAGATCGCAACGATCGCCGGACTTGTGAGAGTTGTCTCAATCTGAGCTACAGTCGAACCTGTGCTGTTGTAGACGTAGAAACCAGAACCAAGAGGCCCTGTCCCAAAGCCACTAAAACCGACGCTATCAAGGCGAATTAGATCGTCAGCAGTGCTGTAATTGGTAATAAAATCGCTGCCAGCAGCATCAGTGCCATTGAAAACAAAGACATCATTGCCGACACCACCATCTAGCGCGTCCGTCCCGAAACCGCCAATTAGGGTATCATTGCCAATACCGCCAGAGAGGGAATCAGAACCGTTACCTCCAGACATACTGTCATCGCCTTCACCACCGAAGATAGTGTCATTGAAGGCAGTGCCAAGTACGCTGTTATTGCTAGCGTTGCCAGTAAATAGTACGGGCCCGCTAAAGCCATAACCACCAACGCCGGTGCTAAAGTCATTAAGTGCAGTTGGGTAGGTATTGCCTGCGGCTGTGAGATCGGCAATACTGCTCAGAGTCGTAGTAGTAGCAGCAGTAGGTGCGATCGTACCACTGAAGACAAAATCCGCACTCCCCAAATTCACAGGGCCATTCTTCAGAGTGGCAACAGTGGTGAAACCACCAGTAGTCGTACCATTCGAGTCAAACACTAACAGTGTCTCATTGGCAGCATTAGTGAAAGCAAAGAAACCAGGACTTGTGGAAACCCCTATAGCCTTCGCTTGTGCGTCCTCGAATTTGGCGTAAGTACCGCCAGTAAAGATGACTAACTCTTTACCCGCGATATCAGGGGAAACACCGCTGACAGCATCAAAGTTAGCTGTCGTCAAATTGCCGAAAGCCGCACCTACAAACTGGAATTTGTCAACCCCAGCGATAAAGTCGGTAATTGTATCTCCGCCTTCAGTGGGAAGTTTGTAAGCGAAGATATCCGCACCTTCACCGCCAGTCAGGATATCTCCACCTAACCCACCAGTGAAGAAATCTGCACCACCTGCGCCAGTCATAAAGTCAGCAAAGGCCGTACCTGTAACATTGTTAGCATTGGCATCGCCAATGAATAACAGGGGCCCAGTAAAGCCGTAACCGCCAACATTATTGCTGAAATCAAGGTTGCCAGTAGGATAGGTATTTCCTGCGGCGCTGAGATTGACAATGCTGGTGGTAGAAACCACAGTCGGAGTTGGAACCGTACCGTTGAATAAGAAATCTGCCGTACCCAAACCGGTAACGCCAGTACCTAAATTGGCAATTTCTACGGCCGAAGCAGAACCAGTACCATCGACATCAAACACTAACACGCCTTCACCCGCAGCATTTTGGAAGAAGGAGAATACAGGAGAAGTACCTGCCCCTGGCAATGCTGCAAATTGAGTCTGTAATGAGGCTAAACTAGCGTAAGTACCGGAGAAAATTAACAGCTCTTTCCCTGTAATATCAGTAGTCGGGCTGGTAATATTCACTAAGTCAAAGTTTGAGCTATTAAGATTGCCGAAGGCCGCAGAAACGAACTGGAATTTATCGGTTCCAGAAGTAAAGCCAACAATCTTATCGCCGCCTTCTTTGGTAGTAATGTAAGAGAAAACATCGGCACCAGTGCCACCTGTCAGCCAATCTCGGCCAATACCACCGACGATGGTATCGTCGCCATCATCGCCATAAAGGGAATCATCGGCCTCGCTACCCAGGATTTGGTCGTTACCCAAACCGCCTTTGATTTTATCCTTGCCTTTGCCGCCATTGATGTAATCATCGCCTTCGCCGCCGTCAATTTCGTCGTCAAAGTCGCTACCTATGATGCTGTCATTTCCTCCCAAACCGTCGTACTTGACGGGGGCGGGAAATGTCCCCAGGTTGACAATATCAGCGCCAGCAGTGCCCAGAGGAACCGTAACTGATGGCCCGCTAAAGACAAAGTTGCTGATGCTGAGAGTAATCCGGGCTGAGAATTGGGCAACAATCTCAAAGCGAGTACCAATTGAGAACACTAAGACGCTGCGGCCTGTAGTAGCATCGGTAAATTGGCAGAAAACGGGGCCGCTATTGCCGCCAAGGGCCGCAAACCGGGCTTGCAAGGAGGCAATATCGGTGACGCTGGTATCGTCACTGAAGTCTAGGAAGTTAGAACTGCCGATGATGCCTGAGAAGCTAGAAGTAATCGTCAGTTTAGTGAAACTGGAGATGCTGATATTGCCGAAAGCTGCGGCAGAAAATTCGAGAAAATCTTCGCTGGCATTGAAATCGGTAATCAAATCTGCATCTGCGATCGCATTTACGCCTTGACGGGCTTTACGATAGATGAAGCGATCGCGACCGGCACCCCCAGTTAGGATATTTTTACCTTCACTGCCTTCGATTTCATCGTTATCGTCACCGCCTTCGATTTTGTCGTCACCTGTACCGCCTTTGATTTTGTCGTTACCCAAGCCGCCTTTAATGTCATCGCCACCATCGCCAGCTTGGATATCATCCCCTAGCGGGGAACCGGTGATCGCTTGCGGAGTTGTATTGCCGACAAAATTAAAGATGGTATTTACGACTGATATCTTTAACCGTTGGCCGCTGATTGTGGTTTTGCCATCACTCACGTCAAAGCTGAAGCTGGCATCACCAGTAAACCCAGCCGCAGCTTGGAATGTCAGCAGGCGGAGGTTGATATCGAGTTGGGTAAAGGTGAAGTCGGTGGAGGTAATCGCTTGGCCATTATAGAATAGCTGGCCTTGGGCAGCAGTTGGCAGTTGTGTGATTTTGTAGGTGATGCCGCTAACGCCATCTTCAGAATCAAAGAATCGCAGAGATTCAAATGTGATGATTTGGAAGCCACCGGCTGCGATCGCTAATTCTTTGTTAGCTTCCAATACGGGAGGCGTGTTGGTTGTCCCCACAGGTGATGTGGTACTACCGCCACTCTGGAAGAAGTCGCTGGCTTCGAGTACCGTGGCGCTGACGTTCAAAAGTACTGCCAGTACAAAGTTACTGCTACCACGAATCTCGGTATTAACACCAACTTGGACGAAGGATAAGCTGCTGAAGCTGAAATCCCCCGCTAGTAGGAATTTGTCGCTGTTATCTGTATAGTCTGCGATCGTTGATTTGCCGCCGCTGGTAACGTTTTTGATGATAAAGACATCGTTACCCGCGCCGCCAACACAGGTATGGTTGCCTGTACCGCCAGTTAAGGTATCGTTACCTTCTCCTCCAGAAAGGCTGTTGTCGCCGTCGCCGCCTTCTAGACTGTCATCCCCAGCGCCACCTTCTAGGCTGTTATTGCCTTGACCCGCTGCGATCGCATCATTACCGGCACCACCATTAAGGGAGTCGTCTCCAGCTTCGCCCAAGATAGTATCATCGCCGTCATCTCCCAAACAAGTATCGTTGCCGTCGCCGCCAACAATACTATCGCTACCAGTCCCGCCATCACAAGCGTCGTTGCCTGTACCGCCGACAAGGGTATCTTTGCCGCTATCACCGACGAGGCTATCATCGCCAGCGCCACCTTCACAAACATCGTTGCCGTCGCCACCCAAGAGAGAATCATCCCCTGCGTCGCCGCTAATGCTGTCGTCACCCTCATTGCCACTACAGGCATCGTTGCCATCGCCACCCATGAGAGTGTCATCGCCGCCGCCGCCAACAATGCTGTCATTGTCATCGCCGCCGTCAGCTACATCGTTGCCATCACCGCCAATACAGGTATCGCTACCTTGTTCGCCAACGATGCTATCGTTGCCTGTACCACCAGAGATGCTGTCATTGCCTGCCCCACCGCTACAGCTATCGTTGCCGCGATCGCCACTAATGGTATCGTTGCCATCATCGCCATCACAGATGTCATTACCTTTACCGCCGTAGAGGGTATCGTTACCATCACCGCCGCTAACGTCGTCATCGTCTTGGTTGCCATGTACCCAGTCAGTACCATCGCCACCTTCACAGCGATCGTTGCCTTTGCCACCAAAAGCGGTGTCATCGCCTACATCACCAGTAACGCGATCGTCACCGCCGTTACCCATCGCTACGTCATCGCCATCGTCACCACTGGCAACATCGTTACCCTCGCCGCCGATACAGGTGTCATTATCTTTGCCACCGTAGAGGATATTACCGCCTGTTCCCCCTTGCAAGGTGTCCTCACCTTTGTTGCCATATAACGTCTTGCCCCCGGTACCGCCTACGATCAGGTCATTGTCATTAGTGCCATTGATGATGTCATCATCGTCATCGCGATCATCATCATCGTCATCGTCGTCTTTGATATTCCCCTCTTCAGGAGAACCGATCTGATTGGAAATAATGGTTGCATTGATTGAATTAATCGTTGGAATTGCAGTTATACCTTCTTCAGGAATAGGTATTCCTACAATATTGGCTTCTAAGATTTCGTCGGCCATTGTTGTCTTTCCAGAAAACAGAGTAGATTGTTGAACGCAATCGAATTTAGGTCAAAACCGCAGAGTATCTCTATTAAAGCCTGATTTTTTTTGAATAGCAAGTAATTTTATAGCTAGGGGCTACGATGCTCAAGGCTAGGTACTAGCGAAATGGTATTAGAATCAAGGATTTAAGGAATTCGGAATGTCTTAAACCCTTAGCGGTTGCTATAGTAAAGAGTTAAAAATTGGCGATTCAGGCTAAATCTTTGCCATTGAGTATAAGTAGGCGCAGCCAATATCCTGACGTTTACGCCCTCAAACTTGTGTCAGAATTCCAGCAGAATTAGACGAAACTTAACTCTCGCCCAAATAGCACCACCAAACATTTTCCTGTCCGCAAGTGAAACAGGATAAAATAGCCTGCTTTAGTGGATATTACTTAAGTATTATTGAGATTAAACTCAGTTAAGGACTATTAACTGCACCCTTTATAAGTCTTTTTATGCTTATCTAATAAAGTATACCCACCTTGGAGCGTAAATATAACATCTCTCTACGACAAATCAAAAATCTTCCTGAAATCAAGTTACAACCTCATCAGCTTATTACAGACTTAAGCTGGCTATAAAAATCAGCGCTAAACTTGGTTAATTACTGGCAACAAGTCATCAGTCTAAAGATGGATTAGGGAATAGGCGCTTTTTTTGGGGCGATGTCTGCGGCTGGTTGCGCGATCGCATGGAAGTGAGAAACCGGGTTTCTTTTCCAAAATCTTGGATGAGATGCTTTAGTTATCTAAGAAACCCGGTTTCTTGGGTAAGAAAGGTGCGATCGCCTGATTTATATACACCGATCGAGAAAATTAAGAAAGCTCCTTCAATGTACTTGAGACGACATTCTATGTAGAATAAATAGAATAAGATTGTGAGCGATCAACAAATGGCACAAATTACCACGACTGAATTACCCCAAACCCTCCAGACTTTATTGATAGAGGTCGAACGCACCAAAACCCCTCTAACGGTCATCCATGAAGGAAAAGCATTGGTAATTATTTATCCTGCGACCACCCAAACTCTACGTCCTAGCTTTGGCGCAATGAAAGGAAGCGGTGAAATATTAGGAGATTTAATTGCTCCTGTCGCCGAACCGTGGGAAGTTTTAGAATGAAACTTTTACTCGATACCCACATTTGGCTGTGGTATTTACTCGGCGACCCGCGCCTATCGCGATCGCTTCAAACGGCCATAGTCGATCCTAACACCGAACTTTGGCTGAGTCCAATTAGCATTTGGGAGACACTCATGCTTGCAGAAAAAGGACGGATATCTTACAGCCCTATCCCGTTACGTGGGTTAACTTAGCTTTAAAAACCCTGGAAACTCGTGAAGCCCAAATGAATCACCCTATTGCTATTTTAAGTCGCCAGATTGCACTACCTCATCAAGACCCCGCAGACCGATTTATTGTCGCCACAGCCATTTATTATGGCTTAAATTTAGCCACAGTTGATGCTAACCTTACAAACAATGCGGCGCTACAAATACTCAGTTAGACAATAGCGTAATTAACCCATACAACTTTACTTTCGGGTATAATGACCCTCAGCGAGATGGGATATTCTATATTTTTGTAGGCGATCGCGCTTTCTTTTGGTGAGGCGCGTGGGGGTGAGAAACCGGGTTTCTTTTCCAAAATCTCGGATGAGATGCTTGAGTTATCTGAGAAACCCGGTTTCTTAAGAAATTCGCGCTTTAATAAAGTCACATTAAATACCGATTAATATTGGGTTGAGGGAGAAAATTTAAGCGAGGGGAGAGTTGCGATGCCTACCGCTGACTTCGCCTACGCACTTGGAACAGGCTAACAACTTGCACAACTATCACAATCGGAGTAAACTTAGTTTATAGACTTAGTTTTTTAAGAGCATGGAAACTGTAAATATCGATCAGGCTAAAATAAATCTCTCAAGTTTATTGTCGCGTGTAGAACTTGGAGAAGAAATCATTATTTCAAACGGATCTATCCCAATAGCTAAGTTAATTCCGTTTTGTAATTCATCCAATCGACGAGCTAGTTTAGGGCAAGATCGAGGGAAATTTATTGTACCGGAAGACTTTAATGAGCCTTTACCAAAAGAGATTTTGGCAGCATTCGAGGGAGATTAAAAGTGAAACTTTTGCTGGATACGCAGTGTTGGTTATGGTGGTTTTCTGAGCCAGAACGATTGAATGAGAACGCGATTGCACATATTGCCGATGAAACGAACGAATTATGGTTTTCTGTTGCTAGTATTTGGGAAATGGGTATAAAAGTTGCAATCGGAAAGTTGCCGCTGCCAGAACCGATAGATGGCTATATTTCTAGTCGCATGGTGCTGTTAGATGTGCAATATTTAGAAATTAGATCGTCTCATGCTTTACGAGCGGCTGCGTTACCCTTACATCATCGAGATCCCTTTGATAGAATGCTGATTGCTCAGGCTCACATAGAGGATATGACGCTTGTGAGTGCTGATTCAATGTTCAAGCAATACAGCGATATTTCCCTTCTTTGGGCTGCTAATTAGTTAGATTTTATTTCTTATTTATAAAGGTATGAGATTGGCGATCGCGCGTGGGTGAGAAACCGGGTTTCTGAAGAAAATCTCGGCGGCGATACTTTAGTTATCTGAGAAACCCGGTTTCTTAAGATCCACTGGGTTTCAACCGCCGAGCGTTATCATCAAACGAATCGTAAAGAACCCTCAAGGCTGACAGGAGAAACTGGTTGCACGATCGCGATCAATTCATCCGCACCCGAAGTCTTCTTAAAGATACCAATACCAACAGGCAATCCTGCGGGAGTAGCACCTAATTGGTAAGTGCTAGGAGCACCTTGCAGTTGAATGACATCCTGATTAGGGTTGAAACCGACAATCAAAGCGTAGTCGCCATTGCCAGTAGCGGTATCGTTGCCATCGTTGTAGTAGAATTTGGTGGCATCTCCCAGTAAGAAAGTATCGTTGCCTTCTCCGCCAATGAGTGTATCGACTTCGCCGCGCCCTGGATTAGCTGCGGTATTATCAACACCAATTAGGATATCGTTTCCGTTATTGCCATAGAGGAAATCGTTACCAGTACCGCCAAACAGAGTATCGTTATTTTCACCTCCGTAGAGGGTATCGTTACCATTGCCGCCGTCTAAGGTATTGTTGCCGCGATCGCCCCCAAGCACATCATTACCATTGCCACCAAATAAAGCGTCGTCACCTTTTCCTCCTAACGTCGTATCTTCGCCGTCACCTCCAGCAAGGCAGTCGTTGCCTTCGTTGCCAAAGAGGAGATCGTTGCCGCTGTTGCCAAATACCACGTCTTCGCCTTTGCCTCCGAAGAGGATGTCGTCGCCGCCATTACCTCCCAAGGAGTCATTTCCTTGGTTGCCAAAGAGGATATCGCTAGAGTCGTTGCCAGCGATCGCATCATCACCATTGCTTCCGAAACTCAGCGGTTGCTGGTTAGTTGCTGCGGGTGGGTTTGTGAATGTGGGTGCGATCGGAGTTATGACTGTGACAGCCGGAGTAGGAGTGAAAACGGGTACGGGTGCGGGTGTCGGTGTCGGAATTGGTGTGGGCGCAGCCGTTGGCGCTGGTGTTGGTGTGGGTGTAAAAATGGGAACTGGTGTAGGTGCGGCTGCGGGCACCGGTGCTGGTGTGGGTGCGGGAGTTGGCGCAGGCGTACCCGTCGGTGTTGGTGCAGGTGTACCCGTTGGTGTTGGTGCAGGTGTGGGAACCGGTGCGGGTGTGGGTGTGGGAGCTGGTGCGGGTATCGGTGTGTCTGCTAAATTAGCAGTGAGGATCGCGGTACCGGAGAGGTTGCTCACAGTTTCGATGAAGCCAGTACCTGCGACAGTTGCCGATGCACCGAAGAAGTCTAAAATTAGAACGTCATCCGTAGGATTGGCGATGCCATCTTTGTTGATGTCAATCACTAAATTAGTGCCTTGTCGGGCTAAGCCTGTATTTCCCGATGACAACGACAGGGAAACCGGAGCGCTGGTAGTGCTACCGCTGAACTCAGGAATGTCTAAGCGATCAATGCCATCAGTATCCTGAATTGAAATTTGTTTAGGTCCGTTAGCCAGGATTAGATAGCGATCATTACCTGCACCGCCTCGCAGCACACTGCCGCTGCCAAATCCGGCATCAAGCGTATCATCGCCCGCACCACCTTCCAAGGTGCTAGAGTTACCACCATTACGAATATAGTCATTGCCATCTCCTCCTAAGACGAGGGTTCTGAAGCTACCCAAGAGGCTGTCATTGCCCACACCACCATCCAAGGTAGAGTTAGCCTCCCCTTGCAGGGTGTCATCTCCATCGCTACCAGCAAGACTGCCATTTCCACTCAGAAAGTCATTGCCAGTACCCCCATCTAGGCTGTTATTTCCAAAACTGCCAAGCAAGGTGTCGTTGCCATCTAAGCCACTGATAGTATCATTGCCCTCAAGACCTGAGATGTTGTCATTACCAGCAGTGCCTGTAAGATTATCATCGCCAGGAGTGCCGGTGACTACATTGAGTCCGGCTGCTGCCGTAGCCTCAGTGAGATTGGCAGCGAGGATTGCTGTACCGGAGAGATTGTTGATGGTTTCGATTAAGCCAGCACCCTCGACTGTTGGCGATGCACCGAAAAAGTCTAAAACTACAATATCTTCGGCAGCCCTGGCTATCCCGTCTGCGTTAACGTCAATCAGCAGGCTTGTACCTTGTCGGGCTAATCCTATACTTCCAGGCGACAAGGATAGAGAAACATTTGTGCTCAGGGGATAACTTTGAACTAAGAGCCGATCTATGCCACTGGTATCCTGAATCTGACTTGCTGGTCCGTTAGGGGCTAGATAGACATCGTTGCCAGATCCCCCTCGCAGCACATTACCAAACAACGAAAGCTGGGCATCGATCGTATCATCGCCAGCACCCCCATCTAACGTGGTATTGGCGTTTAAAAACTCAGTAGAAAGAATATCGTTGCCGTCGCCACCAAAGAGGCTGTCGTTGTTGTTGTTGCCGCCTACCCGAAGGGTGTCATTGCCTGGCCCGCCATCTAAAGTGTTATTGCCGGAGGAGCCACTAAGGGAGTCATTGCCGTCTTGACCAGAAACGCTGTCATTGCCAGACCCTTTAAGAGTATCATCTGAGGCTGTACCGAGAATTGTTGCCATATTTTCTCCTGCTTACTACAAACAGGCGATCGCTATTTTTTAGACAGGACTTACGCACCCAACCAAAGAAACCGGGTTTTTTTACGAAAATACTTCGTTGTCACCCAAGATTATCTAAAAAACCCGGTTTCTGGGGCCATGAGCGTAAGTCCTATTTAGATAAGCTTTTCGCCTTAACTATCTATCAGGGCTTTTGCCCAAAAATTACGCCGTTTCTCAAAAAAACTTTTTTCAGCAAATCTTGTTGTATTTGCGACAAAAAGTGATAAAATTATCTGCTTTCTTTAACAAATGAAGTCAAAAACAGCGATCGCCGGCTAATATCTATTTAGACTCTTATCCCGATCGTTACAAATCACCATAAATCCCACCAACTTTAAAATTGCATCCATACCCCTCTCTAATGCCTAAAACTTACTTGTTTGCATCATCGTATTTTCTTTGGAAATCAAAGCTTTGTCTACCATAAAAATGTTCAATTTTGTCAAAAAAATTATCTGAACTTCACTTTATTGAATCTACTTTTGTGCAAAAATGTAGAAAAATGTATTAAATTGTTCCTAAAGGTGAGCTATAATACAAAAAAACTCACCTCTCCGAGCGCCAATGAACCTGAAAGAAGCCTTAAAACTCGCCGATAAAATAGTCTTCGAGAAAACAGGTGAGCATCTAGACGACTTACAAGAAGCCGTACTCCAAGGCACTATAGAACGGGAGACCTACAAGCAAATAGCAAAAAACTTTGATTGTTCGGAAAGTAGTGTGAGGAAAGTGGGAGCAGAATTATGGCAATTACTTTCAGAAGAATTGGGAGAAGATATCAGTAAAAAGAATTTTAGATCGGCAATTAAGAGGTTCCAAGTCTCTAATTCTTCAAACTTTGCACAAGGTGACGTTGTAACCATCGGTAATTTCAACATCTGTGAACAACCCAGACACCCACCAAATACACCAAATCCCCACCCACCAAATCAAGAAACATCTAACCCAAAACAACCTGAAACTCCACATCAAGATTTAAGCGAGATGCCACAATTAGGCACTTTCTACAATCGCACCCCCGAACTTCAAACCCTCACCAATTGGATTCTACAACAACACAGCCACCTCATCGCCCTCACTGGCATCAGCGGCATCGGCAAAACATCCCTAGCAGTACAACTCGTACAACAAATAAAAAATCAATTCGATTATATAATTTGGCGCACCATCGACGCATCCCACACCCTCGATGAATTTCAACACGAACTAATCCAGCTTTTCTCCCAGTCATCCAAGCTAGATTCACCTGCAACTAATCCGAAACCCTTACCCTTAATTAAGTATTTACAAAAGTACCGCACTTTAATCATCTTAGATGACATTCACAATCTTTTCAGTAGCGGCGAATTGGCAGGAAAGTATAAACCAGAATATGAAGAATATCGCTCATTTTTCAAACAGATAGAAAAATTATCCCATCAAAGCTGCTTTCTCTTAATCGGTTGGGAACAACCCAGAGAAGTAACTCAAGCAAAAAGCCAAAATACTCCCATTCGTACCTTACAACTCACTGGTTTAGATATCGCAGCCGCACAGGAAATACTCAGAGATAAAGGATTAGGAGAAATCGACAACTGCGAAGCACTCATTCACCGCTACCAAGGTAATCCTTTATGGTTAAAAAGCATCGCTAATCTGATTCAAGAGTTGGGAATTGGCATTACTGAGTTATTATTAGATGATACTCTATTATTACCCGAAGATTTGAAAGATATTTTACAGGAACAGTGCGATCGCTTATCCGAATTGGAAAGACAAGTTTTATACTTATTAGCTAAGGAAAGCAATCCCGTCAACTTAGCAAAATTACTAGAACAAGGACAATTATCATCCTCAGATTTACTAAACGCATTGCAATCTCTATCGCGACGTTGCTCGATCGAAAAACAAGACAACCTTTATACTTTGCCACCTATACTGAAGCAGTATATCAAACAATTAACAGTTAACAGTTAACAGTTAACAATTAACAGTTAAAAAATTTTCAGAATTACCCTGAAATACAGGCCTAATGCCTGAAGTCCTTTAAAGAGGACTTATCATCCGGTGGCAAATCTCCTATAAGAGACTTTACCCTAGAAGTTAAGGACGGAAATTTAGGGGGTGAAATTGGCAAGGGTGCAAAATGCTTTTCCCCAGTGAGAGAAGGGCAAGAAAGTTTCTAGTCGTGATGGGTAACTGCTGAGGGCTAATTTCCCGATCGGGAACTCAACACTTAGAAAGCTCATAAAGTCTCAGAAATTAGCAACTTATAGGTAGGATCGCTTATTTCCTACCACTATATCAAGAAACTTTTATTGATTTAGCTAGGACTTGCGGACGCGGGGCCAAAAACCAGGTTTCTGCGTCAAATAGCAAGGAAGGAGAAAAGGGTAAAGGGGAGATTTATCTTCCTTCGTCATAATTAGTCATAGAGAGGCTTAGCAATTGCTAATGCAGACCGTAAACACAGGGGCAATTGAAGACTTGACCAGGAGGGCACTAAATCTGTGACCCAAGAATTTTTGTTATCTGTTACCCCAGTTGGGGAAGATGAATATCTCGTGAGGACGGAAAGGGTTGCACCCGGCGTACTGCTGGCAGAAGAATTGGTGACTTGGCCAGTAGAAGAGTGGCTTACCCTTGCTCAACAACTGATGAATGACCCTTTGCTTGGTTTGCTTGAGGGAAAAGTAGCTTTGGCACAGGGAGAAAGGAAGCCAAAATCAGGAATTTCGACCCCATCTCTCAAAACCAGTCCTAGACCGAATCTGACGGCTCTCGGTCAACAGCTCTATAATGGGCTATTTCAAGGCAATCTCCGGGATAGCTGGACTTGCGCTCAAGCTATTGCTCAGCACCGCAGAGAGTTGTTACAGTTGCGTTTGGGGCTGAAAGGGCGACGTTTGCCGCGTTTGCCTTGGGAGGTTTTGCACGCTACCGATCGCCCTTTGGCTACTGGTACGGATGTGATTTTTTCCCGCTATCAACCGGGTGTCAGTTTGCTCAAGCAAAGGCGAATGCTTACGCCTCAGCAGCCGCTAAAAATTTTAATGGCGATCGCAGCCCCCAATGACCAAGACAGCTTACAACTCAAAAGAGAAGCCCTCCACCTCCAACAGGAACTCCAAAACCGGGCTACTCTTGAAAATAATGTTTATGCCCCGCAAATTCAATTAACAATCCTAGAACAGCCCGATCGCGAACAGCTTACTCAAGCCTTAGAACAGGGACAATATCAAGTTCTACACTATGCCGGTCACAGCAATCTGGCAGCTAGAGGCGGCGAACTTTACTTGGTCAGCGACAGGACAGGTTTAACTGAGACTTTAAGCGGGGACGACTTAGGGGGTTTGCTAGCTAATAATGGCATTCAAATGGCCGTGTTTAATTCCTGTCGGAGTGCCTATGGCGATCGCTTTGATGGGGATGACACTGGAGAACGCAATTTAGCAGAAGCGCTGGTGAAGCGCGGTATTCCTGCGGTGTTGGCGATGGCCGAACGCATTCCCGATGAAGTAGCTTTAACTCTGACGCGCTTATTTTACCGCAACCTGAATCAAGGTTATCCGGTGGATCTGAGTTTGAGCCGAGCGAGGGCGGGTTTAATTTCTGCTTACGGTTCTCATCAGTTGTACTGGGCCTTGCCGATTCTGTATCTGCATTCAGATTTTGACGGCTATCTGACTGGGGCGCAAACTGGGATTTGGGCTGAAGCTAAGGGAGTAGATGCGACTTTAACAGGCAATTTGAGCTATCCGCCATCTTATCCTGCTCTCCGTCACGGTCAGCAATCAGGGGAAAATCTGGTGGGATACGACGGACTTGCGCCTGATGAGGAAATAGAAAGTCCTTTGGTGACAGACTTTGGCGATTTCGCTGATGATGAAGATGATTGGGGCAATGAGGCTGAAAATTCAGCTTTAATTGCTAATTTCAGGCATCAGCTAGCTAATAATGAGTCCCAAAGAGAGGAGGCTTTAAATCAGAGGAGACAGAAACAGGAGCATAGTAACAGTATTGCTCAATCTCAAAGTCCTTCTTCTGTTCCCTCGTCGTTTAAGCGAAATTCTCCATCCCAAATCCCACAACCTGCTAATACTAATTCTCGCCAAAAGCCTAATCCGCAGGCAGAGCAATTACCTAGCAAATCGGCGCGTTCAAAACAACCGCCTGTTAAAACGGGAAAACACAAGAAAAAATCTTTAGCATGGGCTTATTGTTTATTTCCAACGGGTATTGTGGCATCAATGGTATTGGGTTTGTGGTTTTGGCAAAACCGAGGGCCCAAACCTGGGGAAATGTTGCCGATCGCATTACCACCAATTACGGACTCTGTGGGCCCAAACGCCGAAGTTGTTAATCTAAAAGTAGCTAGTAGTTCTCAGGTGCAAGCGATCGCGATCCAAAAGTTTAATCAAGGTAAGCTTTCTGAAGGACAACAAGCTGTAGAAGAACTCTTAGATCCTAAACGGCGACAAGCACTAAAACACGCTGAAGTTGCTCTCACGGCGGCTTCGGAAACAGCGCCGGACAACCCAGAAATTAAGTTTCTCTGGGGTCGTTTGGCGTGGCAATCGATTCAATCTGACCAAAATAATAATAAATATAGTGTTGATGATGCTAGGCGTTACTGGGAAAGTGCTCTGAAATCGCGCCCAGAATCGGTGGAGTATCGCAATGCTTTGGGTTTTGCTTTGTATGTGGAAGGCAATTTAAATCAAGCTTATCAAGTTTGGTTGGAAGCGCTGGATTTAGTGGAAGCAACTGTCGGGACAGGGCCACAATCAGTTGCTTCTGACCCAGCTTCGACAAGAAATGAGGAAGCGCTAACTGCTTACGCTGGATTAGGATTGGTGAGGATGCAGCAGGCGCGCGATCGAGGATTGTCGCCTCAGCAGCGGACTGATTTGTTGCACGAAGCAAGTAGACTCCGGGAACAGGTGATAGCAAGTGATGCGGAGAGTTTTCAACCTACTTCTCTGAGTCAAAACTGGTTATGGCCCCAGAAAGCGATCGGGGATTGGCGATCGTTACAAAAAATGTAAAAAATGGTAATTGGTAATTGGTAATTGGTAATTGGTAATTGGTAATTGGTAATTGGTAACTGGTAACTGGTAATTGGTAATCGATCGGGACTTAAACAATACTAACAGAGCGTCATCGCTCATCTAGAAAGGGGTAAAGCTCGATATCAGATTGTTAGGACTTACGCTCATGGCTCCAGAAACCGGGTTTTTTAGAGAATCTGTTGGTTATGGCGAAGTATTTTTGTCAAAAAACCCGGTTTCTTTGGTGGGTGCGTAAGTTTTGATTGTGTTAAGATTTTAATAAATTCTGTAGGAAATACAATTTTTTTACTTTAGGTAACTAAGGAGAGTTGCGGTAACTATCTTGTGTGAATGAATATAAGTAATAAAATGTAAATAGATAGAATTGACGCTCCTCTGTCAGTCTAAGTAAGTCTAAGTAAAGGATTTCAGCATAAAATATCCTGACGGTGACAGAAGAGTGCTAGTCTGATTTGTAAACAACAAAAAACTGACAAAAAGGATATTCATAGATGGCTAACGTTAATTTTCGTAAACTTCATCGCCAAATTTCACCGATTATATTCATCCCTTTACTATTAACAGCCTTAACGGGAGTTGCCTATCGGCTGGCAGAAAGTTGGTTAGGTATGGAAGAGGATGGAACCCAAAATTTTATGGATATTCATCTTTTTATGGATATTCACCAAGGAAGCTATCTCGGACAGAAACTCAGAGCATTTTATGTACTTTTACTGGCTTTGGGAACGATTGGACTAATTGTTACTGGTCTAACGATGACCAAACTCTTTGGTGCAAATCGTCCTGAACGACCAGATGCTAAACTTGATTTTCGTAAAGTTCACCGTATAGCTGCACCAATTATTTTCTTACCTTTAGCAATCAGTGCGGTGA
The DNA here is from genome assembly GCF_028330895.1 of Kamptonema animale CS-326. Classification (NCBI taxonomy): domain Bacteria; kingdom Bacillati; phylum Cyanobacteriota; class Cyanophyceae; order Oscillatoriales; family Microcoleaceae; genus Kamptonema; species Kamptonema animale. Next base: position 43,891 of record NZ_JAQMUA010000358.1, read on the forward strand.
CAGGTTTAATCTATCGAATTGGCAGAAGTTGGTTTCAAATGTCGGATGAGGTAGGAGAGATTTTTCTGAAGATTCACCAAGGAGAATATCTGGGAGAATTCCTAATGCCCATTTATGTACTTTTGGTGGGTTTGGGAGCTATATTGATGCTGGTCAGTGGAATTAATATGACTGGAATTTTTCGGAAGAAACGGCAGCCACAAATAGATAAAGAAAGCGATGAATAGAGCTATTAAAAAGGAGGTGGTGTGGGGGCGATCGCAGCTACAAATAATAATGTTTAAATGAGTGAAAGGCTATAGGCTTTAAGGACATCCTAAACTTTCGCGCGTAGAAACCCCTGTCACTGAATTTATGCCCTCTGCTTTCTCGCACAGTAAATTAACTTGATATGAGTCAATAATTGCATCAGTAAAATCAGCACCAGAAATTGCAGTATCGTAAAACCTAGTCCGAGTCAAAATAGCTTCTGTAAAATTAGCATTAGTTAAATTTGCACCATCAAATGTCACCCTATCTGCCAAAGCGCCGGAGAGATTTGCATTTGACAAATTGGCATTCAGCAAAACTCCCTTAGTTAAAATTGCGTTAGTCAAATCAGCACCTTCAAAATTTGTATTTCGCATCTCAGCAGCAACAAAAGTTCCTCCTGCTAAATCAGCTTTAGAAAAATCGCGATTTGACAAGTTAATGTTAGTGTAATTAATATTTGTTTTCGGCAATGCAAAAGCGGGAGTAGCACTCAGTAGTACCCACATACAAGCCAGGATTAAAATTACAATCAGACTGAGCAGATGGTGTAAAATTGGTTTAATGAAATTTGCCATCATAAAAATTGGTACTAGGAGAGTGAAAAATACCCACTTCTATTATGCAAAATTCTGGCAGGACAAATCAAACAGTTTCAATTTACCAGAGCAAACCAGGTGTCGGTTTAGAAGGATTTGGTCTTTCATAGCGCGGCCGATTCAAAACAGAATTAGCTGAGTCTGAAATTAAACCCCTTGGGCCTATGGCATTAATAAAGTTTAAAATGTCAGGATCGTTAGGCTTAAGCTTCAGAGCTTGTTGTGCAGATTTTCGCGCTTCAGACTCGCGTTTTTGACCCACAAGCGCGGCCGCTCTCAGCATCCATAATTGATAGTTGTCAGGTGCGATCGCAATGCTACGATCGTAAGCTAGCACTGCTTCAGAATACCGTTCCAACTCCAACAATAGCATTCCTTTGAGAGTCCAGGCTTCCCCTTGCTTGGGATCGATTTGAATTGCCTTATCTAAAGATGCGATCGCATCTTGATACCGTCTCAAATCGTAAAGCGCCTCGCCTCGGCCAGTCCAGGCGGGTGCGAAATCTGGTTTAATTCTGATGGCTTTGTCATAAGACGCGATCGCATCCTCGTAACGCTGCAAATTTGCTGCTAGCAAATCACCGCGAATATACCAGGCAACATAGTCATCAGGTTTAAATTGAAGTGCTTTATCAAAAGATGCCAAAGCTTCTCGATCTTGGTTCAAAAAAGCTAGCAAAGCACCGCGATCGCGCCAAGCCAAATGGAAATCAGGCTTAATTTTAGTCGCGCGATCGTAAGCCGCGATCGCCTCTTGATACCGTTCCATTGAAGCTAGCACATTGCCGCGCCCGTACCAAGCTGGATAAAAATCAGAATTAATTTTAATTGCCCGATCGAAAGCTAAAAGTGCCTCTTCCAATCGCTCTAAACGATATAATTCATTACCGCGATTTGCCCAATCAACAGCATTAGAACTACCCGCAGCAGTAGGAGCTTGTAAAAAAGCTTCAATCGAGCGAGATTCTTGTTGAGTTAACTCCAAAGGTGGGGAAATTTCTACTTTCAAACTTAACTTAATTCCTGACTGCTGAATAGCTCTCAAAAACCTTGCTACAGGTACGCCAGAACTGAACCCAAGCTTAACGCGATAAATCTCTCTTGACTTAGCATCATATATTTTCTCACCTTCAGACTGTCCATGAATACCAATCACTCGCCCCTGAGTATCTAACACAGGAGAACCGCTCATTCCTACCTCAGTTATATTAGTATAGAAAAGCTCGTAACCCTCAGAAACAGCATCTTTAATAAAAGCCAATTTGTAATCGTTGCTAATCAATAATCCAGCATTAAACAAACGCCGTCTATTGGCGATCGGTAGTTTCGACTCTTGCCAGCCAGAAACGAAAACATACTTAAATCTCGCATCATAATCGTAATTAGCCAGAGTTGCAACTTTATAGTTTTGGTTGCTTGTAAACTCCAACAAAGCTAAATCTAAACCTGGTAATTTCCTGACAGTACGGTAGTTTAAAGGATATCGTTTACCGTCATGAGTCGCGATCGCATATTCATCTTCTGTGGCTACAACGTGCTTAGCCGTCAGGACATAATAAGTATTGCCATTTCTAGCAACGATCGCTCCAGAACCAGGATTAATCCCATCAATTAATACTGTAACATCTGAGGCAATTCGGTTGACTTTATTAGCAGTTAAAGCGACTGCTAGCTGAGGTTGAACTAGCACAATAGCGGCCCCTGTTAATGCTGCGGAAATTCCATAATAAAGATTCATGTGTTTACCTTAAATATAGTTTAAATATCTATCTCATGACTTACGCAAAAGTATTTGTAACGCCGCC
>NZ_JAQMUA010000359.1:0-9494 GCF_028330895.1 Kamptonema animale CS-326
GGGTAGCAGTAGGTTCTTCTGGTAAGCCGCCTCGACCTGCGATCGTAAAGGTGTTACCTCCATCTGCGGCGCATCCTTGGGCGATTTGGGTACTGGGGTCAACGACGTTTTCGGGTAATTGCACTAAGCCGGAACTGGGGTCAAGGTTGGGATTATTAATAGAGATGGTGCCGGAGACTCCAAAACTGGAGGAAGCAGTGATGGCACTGTCAGGGGAAGTGAACAAACCTTGGGTGGTGATGCGGATATTGCCGCCGTTGCCTTGGAAGGCATTAGCTGTGACTTTGCTACCTTCGAGGATCGTGAGGGTGTTGGTGTTGGCGATGAGGTTGCCACCGTCGCCGGTACCGGCGGCTTCGGCGGCGATTTGGCTGCCGTTACGGAGAATGGTATCGCCAGAAACTTGTAATTTGATGTTGCCACCGCTACCTGATGCGGTGGAAGCAGTGAGGCTACCTTGGTTGAGGATAATTTCTCTGGCATTGATGTTGAGGTTGCCTGCCAACCCTGTACCTTGGTTGGCGACGCTGACTCTAGCACCATCGGAAATAGTAAGTCGAGGGGTGTTAATGATAATGTTGCCGGAGTTTCCAGAGGGGCGATCGGGTAGTCCTAAAGCTCGACGAAGGGGTTGAGGTACAATCAGAGCAGCCGATTCTATGCGAGAAGGAAATCCGCCTTCCTCTCCTTTGCCACTGACTTGTATAGAATCAGACGCATTGATAATCAAGGTTCCGCCTGAACCTTTGGCTAAGGTAGAGGTGATAATAGTCCCGCCATCTGTGACTATCAATCTAGATGTGTTAATGGTAACTGTACCTGCATTTCCTTCACGAACTGTTGCACTGCTTACAGCAGCGGGTAGAAAATTTATTGGAATAATTCCACTTATGGTGAGAGACTCAGAAGCGTTGATGGTTATATTTCCCGCCTTACCAGTAGTCGCCGTAGAAGAAGTGGTGATAATACCTCCATCCAAAGCTGTTATCTTTTGAGCCAAAATTGCGAGATTACCTGCATTTCCCGCGCCAGCAGTTGCAGCACTCAGGAAGCTGTAAAGATTTGGATTCCTATTAGAAAAACCATTTACATTTACCGTATCAGAAGCACTGACAGAGACATCCCCAGTAGAGGCAGTTCCAAATGTTCTGGAGCCTATACCTCCACCGTCCGATGCCAGCAATCTGCTTGTAGCAATAGCAACCTTGCCACCCGCTCCATCTTTGAGATTCTCATTAATCAACAGGCTGGGAAATGTTGCCTGTGAGTTCGTTCCCGTCACTTGCAATAACTCAGTTGCATTTACAATTAGGTCTCCGGCTGGCTCTGAGCCTTGATTTTGAATTAAGCCAATAGAACCATCGGTCAGTCTCACTTCTCGTCCTACCATCTGGATAGAACCTCTGCCCAAGCCACTGGCATCGATCGCGGCTTGACCAGATAAATTAATATCTCGAAAACTTTCTACCCCTTGATAGCCTAACTTCCACCCTATATCAGTAGGTATCAAACTCACCACACCACTACTGATGCTCCCTAACGCTATCTGTCCTTCTGGTGCTTTCAACACACCACCGCTTAGATTCACATCACCGCCGACTAAAGCTAAGGTGTTTCCCGATTTCACCTCCAAACCCCGATCGCTTTGTTGACTGCGATTAATGGGAGTAGTACGGATATCTGCGACTGTAAACCCATGCCCTACTCCTTCCACTCGAATCGCACCCGGATTTGCCCCCACCTGCAACCCTACCGGCACGTTCACCGTCAGCAGCGGCGGCGCTTGAGGGTTAGTAGCACTGAAGGAGTTACCATCAGAGAATTGAATACTGTTTCCTGTAGAGCCAATAAAAGAGCCACCAATGTTTAACCGTGCATTTGGGCCAAAAATGATGCCACTAGGATTGATGAAAAATAAGTTAGCCGTTCCATTAGCTCGAATTAAGCCGTCAATATTAGAAATTTTGCCTCCTGTAACCCGACTGAAAATATTTTGAATATTACTAGCATTATTAAAAACAGCTTCGGAACCAGTGGGGAGTGAAAACTCACTGAAACTATGGAAAAGATTGCTACCTGCTGACGTACCACCATTAATGGTTAAACTATTACCATTAGGAGCAATACTAGAATTATTAGGAAGAGTATTGTCGGGGATAATTTGTGCTGTAACTTGACCGGAAAGTAAAGATAAAGGTATCGCTAGTAGAAGAGCATGGTATAATTTTGTGTAGAAATATTTCGTATTCTCTGAATAGAAACATTTACTAATCCGACTTCGTGACATATCAAAAAGGTTAAGAGATTTGTGCTAAATTAGTTTAGTATAGCATAAGCATATCGCCTGCGTACAGATAGTAGCAGGTAATAAGCTCTTACGCATTTAAAATCTGCATATAATGTATCGATCTCTTACTCCCCTTCCCTTGCAGGGAAGGGGTTGGGGATTAGGTCAAATATATCGATTAGAGAATTTAAATGCGTAACAGCTTACGCCGACCTTAAAGTGCTATACAATTAACACTTAACCAATTCTCAGGGCTGCATCTCCTGGTGGTAAACTATCTGGAAGAGAGACATTAGTACCATCAACAGCAAAAACTGAACTCTGGACAATTCCCGATGCAACATTTTGCACAATTCCCAAAGTAGAACCTGAAAATTGAATTAAAGTATCACTACCAGATTGAGTAAATGTCAGTCTTGATAAATTGCCCGTTACACCAATGCGATCGCCTTCTCCCGGATTGAAATCCAAAATTCTATCTGTTGTTGTATCCAGAGTTAAACCCTCACCTAATATCAGGACAAAGGTATCACCACCACCTCCACCAGTGAGAGTATCGTTACCTAAATCACCGATGAGAATATCATTACCATTGCCACCTGTTAAAACATCATTGCCTCTACCTCCTCGGAGAAAATCATCTCCACCACCGCCATCTAAACTATCATTGGCTTGATTACCACTGAGAATATCATTACCAACACCCCCAGAGAGCGAATCATCGTCTTTTCCTCCTCGGAGATAATCATCGCCACCTTCACCGCTGAGAGTATCGTTACCTTGATTTCCGTTAATAACATCGCTAACACTTGACCCAGTTACTCTATCATTACCCGCACCAGCTTGAATACCGCTGGTATTTTGTTGAGAGTCTTGCACTGTGAGCTGAACAGTATCAGTTCCCTCAGATAATGTTGAGAATCTCAAAGGCAAATTTGCGAGATTTACTTTATTGATGAAATTATTCAACAAAGTATTATCTCTAATCACAGTTGAAACTCGACTGGGGATAATTCCTTGAACTACTTTAGCCGTAGAAATGCGATCGCCCTGCTGAATTTGATCGACGATATCTAACCCTTGCCTCACAGTTCCAAATACTGCATAATCGCCGTTCAAAGATGGCAAATCTGCTAAAGCAAAATAAAACTGCGAAGAAGCAGAATCGAGAGCTGTAGCGCGTGCCATTGCTATGACACCGCGAGTGTGTGATAATTGTGGCTGTTGTGTAATTGTCTGATTGTAAACAGGTTGTGCGGCCCCTTGCGGCTTAATTTCTAAGGGAATTGTACGCACTTCATTAGTATCTGGGTCAACAAAACCACCGGTGCCTAATTGACTTGCAGGAATGCTGGTATTTCGACTCTGGGGATCGCCGCCTTGAACCACAAAAGGATCGGGTTCGCGGATCACTCGGTGAAACATTACCCCTTCGTAAATACCGCGCTCAACTAGGTCAACAAAGTTACCTGCTGTAATTGGCGCGTCTGTCCCGTTGACTTCAATGGCAATCGGTTGGTTCTTGACCATCATTACTACGATCGCATTGCCTGATAATGGCTGTACTTCTGCCATTTGTTAATTTCTCCTTTGATTGATAGGTATTTTAGGGGTTAAAAGCAATGCTTTTGTTTCCTCTTTTGTTAATTTAAACATTGCCTTTACTTATTTAATCAGATAACTGTAAACTTATTTTAAATAGATTTCTCCTTCGTAATTTATGACCTCCAGACGCAATTTTCTGAGCATTTTTTTTGCCATTTGTCTAGTCTTGCTTAGCTTAAATTTTGTTCCCCCTGCACTTGCTCTCGGCGGCAAGCTGCCCGCAGTAAATCAACCCGCACCTGAGTTCACCCTGCCCACCAACAGTGGCAAGGGAAAAGTATCTCTCTCTGATTATCGGGGGAAATGGCTAGTTGTCTATTTTTATCCTCAAGATTTTACCTCTGGCTGTACTTTGGAAGCTCGTAGATTTCAGCAAGATTTACCGAAGTATCGGGGTAAGAATACTGAAATTTTGGGTATCAGTGTTGATGATATCAAGTCTCATGCTGAATTTTGCGACTCAGAAGGCTTGAGGTTTCCGCTGTTAGCTGATACTGATGGTAAAGTTAGTAAAGCTTACGGTTCTTGGATGAGTTTTATATCGGCGCGGCACAGCTTTATTATCGATCCCGATGGTATTTTGCGGGAGACTTTTGTTAAGGTCAATCCGGCAATCCACTCTCAAGAAGTTTTAGCTCGTTTGGATGAATTGCAATCTAATGGCTAATTGCTAATTGCTAATTGCTAATGGCTAATTGCTAATTGCTAATTGTTAATGGCTAATTGCTAATTGTATGCAGTTCTACCCTTATAAATCTCCCCAAATTAGATTTTTTTGAGACCTCGCAAGAGTTTAAAATTCTCAGGACTTACCCAGTCTCAGCTAAAAACAAAGGGTTGCGATTACTTGGCATGGCTCGTAATGACAAAAATACATTATCCTTACGTAAGTCCTAATTATTTTTTGGAGATGTCTAATAGCAATTAGCAATTAGCCATTAACCATTAGCCATTAGCTATTAGCTATTAGCCCTTAAAGAAAATACCTAACTGTAGTCACTACCCGGCTACGTTTAGCCCGCAAAGCTGCTTTGAGAAAGAAAGCAGTCTGATTATGTAACAATCCTTCCCACCAATTTCTGGTCACAAAAGCGGGAATAATCAATGTCAAATATACACCGGGACGCTGCTCTTCAAAGAGAGTAAGATAGTGGGTGAGCACAGTAGAAACAGAGCGATAAGGTGATTCTAAAATCTCCAAAGGAATATCAGACTCAAAATGGTGCCATTCCACTTGCAGTTTCTCCTTATTTGTTAAACCAATATCAACATGAACTGCTACAACTTCATCGGCAATTAGACGAGCATAATCAAGCGCTTCTAAAGTCCCTCTGTGCAACTGTCCCACTAAAACTACCGCTGGATGAGTTACTAACTTTACTCTTGGTTTACGGGCATAAGAATTGGGTTCTACTCCTTGAAGACTCAGGCGAGAAGCTACATATCGATAGTGCCGCCGAATACCTAGAAATAGGTTGACAACTAGGGGAATTGCTACCACTACAACCCAAGCACCTAGCATGAATTTTGTGCTGACAATCACAGCTAAAACTACTGCTGTCGCAATCGCTCCCATCCCATTCATTACAGCACTAGAACGCCATCCTTTGCTGCGCTCTTTTAGCCAGTGTATAACCATTCCCGATTGGGAGAGAGTAAAGGAAGTAAAAACGCCAACGGCATACAGGGGAATGACAGCGTTAACACTACCTTGAAAGATAATGATTAAAAAGGCAGCGCTGAGACTGAGCAGGGTAATACCATTAGAATAGACTAGGCGATCGCCTAGCAGCGATAACTGTCTGGGTAAAAAACCATCTCGCGATAAAAAATAGCAAAGTCGGGGAAAATCAGCAAAACTGGTATTAGCTGCTAACAGCAAAATCAACAGGGTTGATATTTGTAAAAAGAAGTAAGGTATGCCATCCCCAAAAATCTTTCTTCCTAACAAAGAGACTACTGTTTGCCCTTCTTCTGGAATCACGTTATAAACATGAGTTAAATAACTAATTCCTAGAAACATCGCCCCCAAAATTACCGCTAAGTAGAGCAATGTTTTACTGGCATTTTTCCATTCGGGAGCCTTGAAAGCCATCACGCCGTCGGAGATAGCTTCTACCCCGGTTAGTGCAGTACAGCCAGCAGCAAATGCCCGCAAAACTAGAAATAATCCCAAGGACTCTTTAGCTGGAATATTTTCTAAAGGCGGCGGAGTATGACCAGTTGCTAGTTGAAACAAACCAGTACCAATTAGGAGAAAAACACCAGCAATAAACGCATAGGTGGGAACCATAAAAAGGTTGCCAGATTCTCGCACTCCTCTGAGATTAGCAAGCATGATTAAGGCAATAAACCCTAAACATAGATAAACTGTGTAGGGTTGTAGTCCGGGAATTGCGGATGTTAAGGCGGCAACGCCAGCAGAAGTGCTGACAGTTACAGTTAAGATGTAGTCGATCATTAAGGAAGCCGCTGCCACTAAACCGGGGTAAAGACCCAAGTTTTCTCGTGCTACGATATAAGCGCCGCCGCCGTTGGGATAAGCTCGAATGGTTTGTCGGTAGGAAAAGACAACTATGACGAGTAGCACTACAATCACTCCCGAAATAGGGAGTGATAAACCTAAGTTACTACTTCCGGCTGCTACTAACACTAGCAAGGTTTCTTCAGTGGCGTAAGCAACAGATGAGAGTGCATCAGAAGCTAGCACTGCCAATCCAACCGCGTTGCTTAACCGTTCGTGACTAGATGCACTGGTTGGTAGAGAGTCACCCAGTAAAACTCGCTTGAGCCGAGAATAAGTGTACATCGAAAGCTAATTAGTAGAAGGAAGAAGGATTTAGTTATCTAGGAGAGAAGGAAGAACGATTTACTTAAGTTTGACGTTCATAATGATAATCGAATGCGTGACAGTTTAAAATTCTGATTTCTCAACCCTAATTCTGCTTTAACTTAAAATTCAAAATTTCCTCTTGCTTGTTGAGTTTGCTCAAGATTTTGTTGTAAAGTTTGCCAATCTTGGCCTTCAATGCTGTTAATTAATCGATCGAGGTGTTCGCGGTAGGAGTTGAGCGATCGCAATAACTCCTTTTGGTTATACTTAGCCATCATCACTCCTAACTCAGGATTACCACCTCCCACCCGACTTGTATCGCGGAAACCCGAACTCGCCAACTGTTGTGCTAACCTGACAATATCAGGGTCAAATTCACTGGTACAAGCAGTAATTAGACTCGCACTGACCATTACAGGCAGGTGAGAAATCCAAGCAACTGCTCGGTCGTGGTCTTCTGGACGACACCGATAAATTCGAGCTCGAAGCGATCGCGCAATCTCTTCTACCTTCTCCACAGCCAGTTGAGGCGTAGTCGGGGTAGGAGTAATTACATAAGGTCTGTCTACAAACAAATCTCGCACAGCAGCATCAATGCCACTTTCCGCCGTTCCCGCCATCGGATGTCCCCCGACAAAATTAGGCCAAAGTTCTGAGAGAGCCTGCACCACAGGCGCTTTTACTGAACCCACATCCGTTACAATGGCAGCAGAGGAAAGGTGGGGAACTAACTGTTCTACTGTGGATGCGATCGCACCTATTGGCGTACAAATAAAAATCACATCAGCGGTAGCCATTAAAGACAGACTCATGCTGGCATCATCTACAATTCCTTTAGCGATCGCTTTCTGACAGGTTTGTTCTCGCATCGATACCCCTAAAACTTGAAACCCAAGCGATCGCAAATCCCATGCCATCGACCCCCCAATCAAACCCAGTCCTACAATTCCAATATTCATGGGATATATTTTTAGTGAATATTTCTCCCAGTGCTCTCCCCTCCAGCAATAGCTATAACGGGAGTCAACCGGGAGGTTTTAAATGAGAGTTGAAGAACTCCTAAAAAGATACGCCGCCGGGGAAAGAGACTTTTCTGAAGCCAATCTCAATGAGGCTAACCTCAGCGGAGTCAACCTCAGCGGCATTAACCTTAGCGGCGCGAATCTGAGTGTCGCCAACCTCAGCGGCGCGAATCTGTGCGGAGCCAACCTCACAGGAGCCAAACTGAATATTGCCAGACTCAGCGGAGCCCACCTCGGCGAAGCCAACTTAACTGACGCTGACCTCAACGTAGCCTACCTAGTTCGCGTTGACCTCAAAGGAGCCATACTGATCAGAGCCAAACTGATCAGAGCCGAACTGATTAGAGCCGAACTCAGCGGTGCAAACCTTAGCGGTGCAAACCTTAGTGGCGCAACTCTTACAGAAGCCACCCTCAGAAAAGCCGATCTCACCCAAGCCAACCTCCGAGGCGCACACCTCAGCGGAGCATCTTTAACAGAAGCTCTGCTCGTAGAAGCCAACTTCCAAGGAGCCGATCTCAGCCGCGCTGACCTCAGCCATGCTGACCTCCGAGGTTCAGAACTCAGACAAGCCAACCTCACCCAAGCCATTCTCAGTGGAGCCGACCTCAGCGGCGTAAATCTCCGCTGGGCAATCCTTAGTGGTTGCAATCTCCGATGGGCCGACCTCAGCGAAGCCAAATTGAGCGGAGCCGACCTCAGCAGAGCGGACTTATGCAATGCCAACTTACTTAACACCAGCCTCGTTCACGCCGACCTATCAAACGCCTATTTAATTAAAGCAGATTGGGTAGGAGCAGACTTGACAGGAGCCACTTTAACAGGAGCAAAACTGCACGCCGTATCGCGACTAGGTATCAAAACAGAAGGCATGACCTGCAAGTGGGTTGACCTCAGTCCCAACGGGGATCACAGCCAAATTTACTGGTTAACAGCCGGAGGAGTAGAGCAATTTTTTCACGAAACTTTACCCACAGTTAGGATTATCATCGACGCGCCTTTAGACCAAGCCGCTCATTTTGCCCTCGCTGCAACTTACTATCAAATTACTAAGCAATATCCCGGTCTAGCTCAACCGCCGAGTATAGAAGTCAGTTCTAGGCGTACAGTTATCGCCTTTAAAATGGACAGCGACGACCAATTATTTGGTACAGCTTACGTGGCGATTATTCCCTTTAATGATGCTGCTATTACCCAGAAAAATCTAATTGCCTTGATGAAAATGATTCAAGCTCACGATGCTGGAAATCTTACTGTTAAAGAATCTAAGCACGTCCAGCAATTAAGCAAAGCGTTGAATCAAGCTATCAGCAAAGTTGACCAAATTAAAATATCTACTTCTTTTCCTAAGATTGGAGATAGTATTAATTTCTTCCAAATTCCTACACAGATGGTATTAATTAATTCCCGCGATCAGAGGCTTAGTGTTTATCATCATCCTGCTTTTGGGAAGCGATTAATTAAAAAACATATTCCGGCTAATCCTGCGGGAAGTAAGTTAGCTGAAGTTCCTAAAATGGCTCTAACTCCTATTGATGATATGGTTGAATTTATTAAAGGATTTCATAATGCGGATGTGTGAACTGTTAACTGTTAACTGTTAACTGGGGCTTGCTGAATAAGTTAGAAAAAATCGCGATCGCGTAGCCAGCCGCAGCCATCGCACTTGATGGGCAATTCAAGCTCGGTCAAACATAACTTTTTGTTGACTATAACTTGCCCAAGTATAGCTTTTAATAATCATTGA
>NZ_JAQMUA010000360.1:0-19261 GCF_028330895.1 Kamptonema animale CS-326
ATGGTTTTAACTTCAACCAATCGATTATCGACTCACAAGGTCGTGTTGTCAATACTTGGGCTGATGTGATTAACCGCGCTAATTTGGGTATGGAAGTAATGCACGAGCGTAATGCTCACAACTTCCCTCTGGATTTGGCTGCTGGTGAATCTACTCCAGTTGCTTTGGTTGCTCCTGCTATCAATGGCTAAGTTTTAGTTATTGGTAACAAGAAACGCTCTCATTTATGAGGGCGTTTTTTGTTGAATTAAAAACTCTTATCGCAATTGCTATATTATGAAAAAGCGATCGTGAAAAGTGAATCCTATGGTTGTCGCAATTTCTAAAAACTAACAACTAACCAATCATGAAACAGGTAATCGGCATCGACTTGGGTGGAACAGCAATTAAACTAGGCAGATTCAGCGAAGACGGCACTTGTCACCAATCCTTAACAGTTCCCACCCCACAACCGGCCACACCAGAAGCAGTTTTAGCTGCAATGAGCGACGCAATTACCGAACTGAACCCAACTGCTAACTCTGTAAAAGCAATCGGTGTAGGTATCCCCGGCCCCGCAGATGCAACTGGCCGCATAGCTAGAGTAGCAATTAACCTCAAAAACTGGCACGATGTCCCCTTAGCTGATTGGTTAGAAGCCAAAACAGGTTTACCCACAGTATTAGCAAATGATGCAAACTGTGCAGGATTAGGAGAAGCTTGGTTGGGTGCCGGTCGTAACTTTAAAAACCTAATTCTATTAACATTAGGCACTGGTGTCGGTGGTGCAATTATCCAAGATGGTAAACTATTTGTTGGTCATAAAGGAACCGCCGGAGAGTTAGGATTAATTACCATTAACCCCGATGGCCCAGAATGTAATAGTGGCAATCGTGGATCTTTAGAACAATATATTTCCATCCAAGCAATTCGCCGCGACACTGGTTTAGAACCATTAGAAGTAGCAAACTTAGCAAAGGCGGGAGATGCCACAGCATTAGAATATTGGCAAAAATACGGTCGATATCTGGGTGCAGGTTTGGCAAATTTCCTCTACATTTTAACACCCGAAGCCATCATTATTGGCGGCGGTATCAGTGCTGGTGCAGAACATTTCTTACCTATAGTCAAAGCAGAAATTGAAAAACGAGTCCTCCCCAGTTCCCGTGAAGGTTTACAGCTATTAATCGCAGAATTAGGCAATCAAGCTGGAATTGTTGGGGCAGCAAAATTAGCAATTGCTAATTGTTAACTGTTAATTGGTAATTGGTAATTGGTAATTGGAATTGGTAATTGGTAATCCCTTCCCCATCCTCCCCATCCTCCCCATCCTCCCCATCTCTTCCCCTAGTCCCTAGCCCCTAGCCCCTCTCCCCTTCTTCCTTCTTCCTTCTTCCTTCATTAAGGCATAGAGTGATCGGTTGTTTTTTGGATAAAATCGTGAATTTTTTGATAAGCATCCACGCTGGTTTGTGGATTAATTACAATATTAGTAGAACTATCAGGCAACCAAAAAGATAACCGACCATTAGGTTCCCAGACAAATGTACTAATCTGACTTAAATCGATTAAGAATTCCTTGCGGTCATAACTAATAGAAACCCACCAACCTTTAGAGGCACGTTCAGTAGTTTTTTTAATATATTCTAAAACTTGCTTATAAGCATCAGCATTATTTTGAGGGCTAAGAATAATCGGCTGACTGCTATTGGGCAACCAAAACGTAATCCGCTTATTGTCAACTTCACTAGAAAACGCACTAATACTCTCAAGCTCGATTAGGTATATGCTGCGTTCATAATTTATTTTAACCCAGTAGCCCACAAGACCTCCTCAAAGCTGTGAGTTCTGGCATTTCAAATGGCTCAAGTAACTCAAAAGCAAGTAAAAAACAGAAGTGGGTTAGAAAATTTCGTTTAGCCATTGACATCGGGGTGGAGACTATTCCCGGTCGTCAGCCATTAGTATTTAGTTTATACTAACTACCAATGGCTGAGGGGTGACAACTAATAGCTAAGACACCTCAGCAGGGAAATTTAGGATTGACTCAGGGCTGGCATCCTCACTGCCTGTATCCTTCCCAGAGACTATACCATCTATAGTGGCAACCTCTTCTATTTTGCCAGTTCGAGATTCACTTGCGGCCTCAACAAACCCTTTAAACAAGGGATGGGGGGCGGAAGGTCGAGACTGGAATTCTGGATGGAATTGGGTAGCAATAAAAAATGGATGTTTGGGCAATTCAATAATCTCTACTAAGCGGCCGTCGGGAGATGTACCACTGATTACATAACCTGTCTCCAAAAAAAGATTACGGTAGGCATTATTAAATTCATACCGATGACGATGACGCTCATAAATCACTTCCTGCTGATAGAGTTTGAAAGCAAGAGTATCGGCATTCAATCGGCAAGGATACAAACCAAGACGCATCGTACCACCTAAATCGACGACATCTTGCTGTTCCGGCAATAAATTAATCACCGGATTAGTAGTATCGGGGTCGAATTCAGCACTGTTAGCATTTTCTAACCCTCCGATACTTCGTGCCCACTCAATCACAGCACACTGCATTCCCAGGCACAATCCTAAAAATGGAATTTGCTTGCGTTTAGCGTATTCGATCGCTGCTATCTTACCATCAACTCCTCGAATCCCAAAGCCGCCGGGTACGACAATGCCATTGATATCATCGAAATAGCTTTCGATCTCTCCTGATTCCAAATCTTCAGAATTGATCCAGTGTAAATTAATGTCGCTGCCGATCGCGATCGCAGCGTGTCGCAAAGCTTCTACCACTGACAAGTAAGCATCGCTTAACCTGACATATTTCCCAACGATCGCAATATCAATTACCTGAGTCGGACTATACATCCGATTTACCAAAGTCTCCCACTGCGTCAAATCCGGTTGCCGTTGTTCCAATTGCAGCAAATCCAAAGCTTGTTCCGCTAACCCTTCCTTTTCTAGCATCAGCGGTACTTCATAAATACTTTTCGCGTCGTGAGAAGTGATCACGCACTTTTCCTGTACGTCACAGAAAGTTGACAACTTCTCCTTCATCCCTGGTTGCAAAGGGCGATCGCATCTACAAACCAAAATATCAGGTTGAATCCCAATCGATCGCAAACTTCCCACCGAGTGCTGAGTCGGCTTAGTTTTCATCTCCCCCGCCGCCGCAATCCAAGGTACTAGCGTTACATGAATATAAATCACATTTTTGCGTCCCACATCCCTGCGGAACTGTCGAATTGCCTCCAAAAAGGGTTGGGACTCAATATCACCCACCGTACCGCCAATCTCAGTAATCACCACATCGGGATTCGTATTCTTCGCCACCCGGTGAATGCGTTCCTTAATCTCATTCGTAATGTGCGGAATCACCTGTACCGTCCCGCCGTTATAATCTCCCCGGCGTTCTTTATTAATCACCGCCTGATAGCATTGACCTTGAGTCACGCTGTTCAGACGCGATATCGACGTATCCGTAAACCGTTCATAGTGCCCTAAGTCTAAATCCGTTTCGGCACCATCATCAGTCACGAACACCTCACCATGTTGAAACGGGCTCATAGTTCCCGGATCGACATTCAGATAGGGGTCTAGCTTCAGAATCGAGACAGAATAATCCCGCGACTTCAGCAAACGGCCCAAGGAAGCAGCGACAATCCCCTTGCCAATGCTGGAAACGACCCCACCAGTCACAAACACAAACTTGGTCATAGGATTTTAGCTTTCAACTTTAGATTTTTCTATCCAACTCCCACTCTAAAATCTAAAAGCCAAAATTGGAAATTGTCTAGCGGGGACTGGGGACTGGGTATTGGTGTCAACTTAATATCAAACCCTCAGTCCGACAGGGTTAAAACCCCTGTCTCAAAGATTAAATCCTCTAAAGAGGATTAAAGAACTTATTAGTCCTCTTCAGAGGACTTAAGCTATAAGAGGGGGGTTTTAACCCCTGGCAGTGTTTCAGTTTAATTTGACACCAGTTGGGACTGGGGAGCCCCACCCAATTTGTCGGATGGGTGAAGAGAAGCGAAACCCATCTTACAAATTTTTGTTAATAGTTAACTGTTAACTGTTAACTGTTAACAATGTAAAAGACAACATTTTAAGGCGTTAAATGTACAGAAACATTAGGAGAAATACCCAGCTTAATATCAACGGCAACCCCCTTAAGGGCTTTGAGATTCAATTTCAGTTGTAGATCCCTAGTAATGAGTAAGGCGTTGAGAATTGTCCCCAAAAGTTTGTTGTTGGGATGATCTGCTATCAGTTTTTGTACCGCTTCTTTATTGATCCGCTCTACCGAACCAGAGAGAGTAGTTCTAATCTCTGGTACAAGTCCCATTTCTACCTTAAAACTCTCCACGCTTAAACCCAGACTTTCTGCCATCGGCAAAACTTTTTGATATTCTTCCAGAATGGCATTGAATTGTTCCTGAGCAGCAGCAGAAATTCCTGCAACTTGTTCAGTTAATTTGCCTGTAGCTCCTTGTGCTTTATCTTTCGCACCCTGTATCGGATTGCCTAGATTTTTGATGTCCATGAGTAAATTTTAGAAAAAACGGGGAAGTTTTAACTTGTGCTACAGAAGCATCATTAGGATACTTATGCAATCAAAAAACTCTACTTTTTAGTATAGAGAATTAAGCAGGAAAAGTCAACTATTTTTGCTAAAATTTGTTACGATCGTTAAAGTAGTTAATTTCTCTCGGCAATAGGAGACTCCATCGCCAAGGCGAACCGAATGAGAGAGGCAAAAATAGTTACTACCACAGGCTTTAGCAAACAAGCGATCGCCCAAACCATGTCTAGTATTGCATTTTCCTCCTGCCTCCTGCCTCCTGCCTTCTGCCTCCTGCAATAACTTTATCGGTATTGGTCAGGAACGTTTTTTTGTTACCGGGGTCATGGTACGCAGAGTAAACGCTGTCACATCTGCTATAAAAACTGCTATGAAGTTCGCCCCTATTTTCCCAGTCCAAGGGTTGCTGTCCGTAGGCATCGCACTCATCACTGGCATGGGCCAAGGCTCGCGGGCAACAGACTACAAGCCAAATTTTCCCATTATGTCTAGCCACTACCCCACTCAACCCCCCCTCCGCGTTGCTAGAGCTGATGCTAACTGCTCTGTTAACGGCTCATCACAGCCTAAATGTCAACCCAGTGGCTTGTACGTCGAAACTCCCGGCAAAACAGAACAAGTTTTTCCTCTCAAGCATACGGAAGTTAAGGCAAAAATCGCCGGCAATATTTCCCGCGTCGAAGTTTCTCAGAAGTTTGAAAATCCTTTTAATGAACCTCTAGAAGCAGTTTATGTCTTTCCCTTGCCCGATGGCGCAGCGGTAGACGATATGGAAATTAAAATAGGTGCGCGGATAGTTAAAGCCGATATCAAACGTCGGGAAGAAGCTCAAGAAATTTACGAACGCGCTAAACAACAAGGTCGCACTGCTGGACTTTTAGAACAAGAACGAGACAATATTTTTACTCAATCTCTCGCCAATATCAAGCCAGGAGAACAAATAGAAGTTACTATTCGCTACACAGATTCACTCAAATTTGAAGGCGGCGACTATGAATTTGTGTTCCCAATGGTGGTAGGGCCGCGCTACATTCCAGGGACACCAATTCCTCCGAAATCCCCCAATTCAGGAGTTAACACCGATCGCGTTCCCGATGCTTCCCGAATTAATCCGCCCATACTTCCGCCAAACACTCGTTCGGGACATGATATCGGCGTTTCTGTAGAAATTGATGCGGGTTTGGCTATTAGCAACGTCCGCTCTACTTCTCATAAAATTGAAACTGCTGCTAGCGGTAATATAGTCCGAGTTCAACTGGGGAATTTAGATACAATCCCTAATAAAGATTTGATTTTGCGCTATCGAGTGGCTGGCGATCGGACTCAGGCAACTGTGCTGACGCAAGCTGACAAACGAGGGGGACATTTCGCCCTGTATCTAATTCCAGCTTTGCAGTACAAAAGTAATGAAATTGTGCCGAAAGATGTTGTATTTTTAATGGATACTTCCGGCTCTCAGCAAGGCGAACCTTTAGTTAAATCTAAGGAATTGATGCGCCGCTTTATCAACGGGCTAAATCCTAATGATACCTTTACGATTATTGATTTTGCTAATACTGCCAAAGCGCTTTCTGTTGCACCTCTGGCAAATACAGCAGAAAATCGGCAAAAGGCTTTAGCTTATATTGAGCAACTGCAAGCTAATGGCGGTACAGAGTTGTTAAATGGCATTCAAGCAGTGATGAATTTTCCCGCCGCTGAGTCAGGAAGATTGCGGAGCGTTGTCTTAATTACAGATGGCTATATTGGCAATGAAAATGAGGTGATTTCCCAAGTACAACGAAGTTTAAAACCAGGAAATAGACTGTACAGTTTCGGGGTTGGTAGTTCTGTAAATCGGTTTTTACTCAACCGTTTGGCGGAAGTGGGAAGAGGCACTTCTGTGGTAATTCGTCAAGATGAACCAACCCAAGATTTAGTCGAAAAGTTTCTGACTGAAATTAATAATCCGGTGTTGACGAATATTGAAATGGTTTGGGAAGGGGGAGGGGAAAAACCAGAGATTTATCCTCTAGTTGCACCAGATTTATTTGCTAATCAGCCGTTAGTTTTGTTTGGAAGAAAGAGCGATCGCGCTAACGGTCAAATCCGCATTACTGGAACGGTAGCTGGGGGGAAACGCTATGAAAAAATTATGCCAGTTAATTTTATGGCGGGAGTTGAACTTCGCCAGCGGGAGTCAAATCCACCAAGTGCGATCGCAGATTTTGGCAATCCCGCGATCGCGCAACTCTGGGGACGTTATAGAATTAAAGACTTAATGAGTCAAATGTTTGGTGGCGAGACTACATCTCTGGTGGATGCTGTTACGAATACCGCCCTCACCTATCGCTTGCTGTCCCAATATACGGCTTTTGTCGCCGTCAGCGAAGAAGTCCGGGTAGAACCAGATGGAACTCGTCGCCGCGTCCAAGTCCCCGTAGAATTGCCAGAGGGGGTTAGCTACGACGCAGTTGTTGAACCCCAGCAGGAAGCGGAAGCCACCAGAGGCGGTGGAGTTCGGAGTTTGGCCGCGCCTGCACCTTATCCAAGTTCCCTACCCATTTCCCCCAGACGACCGGAAACTAGGCAGAGAGTCTCCAATTCTAACCTAGAGGTGGTAACTGTTGAGGGATTGGATGAAAGTGCGATCGCATCTCTAACTCAACACCTGAAAGCGATAAATTTAGTTAACGGAGTCGGCGGCGATATTATCTTGGAGTTATTCGTTAAAGATGGGCGTGTCGATCGCATTGTCTTAGACGATAAAGCTTCGACGCTGCAACAGAAAGATGTTGTTGATACTTTGAAGCGATCGCTCTTTTCTTGGTCATCTCCTGCGGGATTGCGTGGGACTATTCGCATTAAATTGCGAATTGTTCCTATGCCGAATTAAAGACAATAAAGCTGAAATATCCTCAAATATTCCGGCTCAAATATTCCGGCGATTGAAATCGCGGCTATACAAACAAAGTCCACCTACGCGGACTAATAGGTATGTAGTTACACTGAAGCGCAACTACATACCTTTGTTGATTATAGCAACCGCTTTAGTCGGTTACGGTAACTCTAACTCTGACATCTGGTTCATAATACTTTAGGTCGTAACCTTTTCTCTCTTCCCTCTTCCCTAGCCCCTAGCCCCTAGCCCCTAGTCCCTAGTTATATTATTTTTTCCAAGGCCACTTAGTCCCCATTTCAGTCATGGCTGAGAAGATGAGATAGATAACTAATAAACTCATACCTGCAATTAAGGAAAGTAAATCATTTTCCATATTATGCTATAGCTTAGGACGCATCTAATTGTACCACTTGTTATAGAATGGTAGTCAAAGCTCAAGAAATTTGGAGTTAGTAAAATGCGCCTACTACACACGATGCTGCGAGTCGGAAACCTAGAAGAGTCACTGAAATTTTACACTGAAGTGCTCGGCATGAAACTACTACGCCAAAAGGAATATCCAGATGGTAAATTTACTCTGGCTTTCGTAGGCTACGGCGACGAATCCGACCACACGGTATTAGAATTAACCTACAATTGGGGTACTGACAAGTACAATTTGGGGGATGCTTACGGTCACATTGCGATCGGTGTTGATGATATTTATGCTACTTGTGATGAAATTAAGACTCGTGGTGGTAAAGTTACTCGCGAACCGGGGCCGATGAAACATGGTTCTACAGTAATTGCATTTGTGCAAGATCCTGATGGATATAAAGTTGAATTAATTCAGGTGAAGGCTTAAAGTGGCGCAGAGAAAGTGACAGGGCGACGGCATCGACGGCATCTTAGGGATAATTTGTCTTGTCATCGCTTGGGTTTAAATTCCCGCCGATCGCTTTATAAGTATAGCCCAAGCAAGAAGGAAGAAGGAAAATGTAATAAAAGCAATGGTTTTAGCAATTAATAACCTCCTAATGGTCTCGGCTGTCGGGTGCATTAAAGTTTTTATGCTACGTTTGGTCATGGTTCAAATATGTTCTCAGTTGAGACTACAAGATGCAGAATGCACAAGGGTTGTGCGCTATTCAGACAAGTAGAGGTTATAATCGAAGTTAGGAAGCCTATGGCTATGGAACTCAAAGACTATGCAAATTCAGCAAATATCCGTTAATGGTCTATTTGGGATTTTTGACCATGTAATTCCCTTGAACATGGCTGAGAAAATTACAATCATTCATGGACCAAATGGCTTTGGAAAAACAGTAATGCTGAGGATGTTGAACGGATTGTTCAACTCTCGCTACTCAGTATTTCGCAGTATCCCATTTAGCAAATTTCGAGTTGAATTTGATAATGGTAGTAGTGTTGAAGTAGTAAAAACTCCTGATAAGACTGGAAAAGTAAAAAAGAGAGAGAGTATAAATATAGATTTTTATAAACTTAGTTCAGAAAGGCAAAGTTTCATTTTAAAAGAAACGAAAGACTTCCAAGATGTCGATGCCCTAATCAACATCTTGGATGATATTCCCGGATTGTCACGAATCGCGCCTAAACAATGGGTTTATATACCTACTCTTGAAGCTCTTTCATTAAATGAAGTTATAGATCGTTTTGAAGACATAATTCCTTCAATGTCTAAATTACGAGAGGAACCTGACTGGCTAAACAACCTGAAAAATGATATTCATATTCGGTTAATAGAATCGCAACGTTTACTAAACTTTGTTCCTAGTCATTCTTCAATAGAATATTCTGGGGCATCTTCAATGCTGCCAACTGTTTCTGCTTACTCTGATGAGCTAGCAAAACTTATTCAATCTAAACTTGCTGAATATGGTACAACATCTCAATCTCTTGATAGAACATTTCCTGCAAGGGTAGTACAACAAAAGCAATCTCCTGATTTAACAGATGAACAACTTCGTCATCAACTAAATAAACTTGAAGATACTCGCTCTCGTCTTATAGAGGTAGGTTTATTAGATAAGGACGAAAATTCAGACTTTCAAATTCAGCCTCAAGATCGAGCTATAGATGAAAGCACTAAGAATATCTTGTCAGTATATGTTGACGATGTAGAAAAGAAGCTAAGCGTCTTCAGTGAAATCGCAAACAAGATCGAACTGTTAAGGATAATTGTCAATAATAAATTTGCCTATTCATACAAAGAAATGAATTTCAACAAGGAGAAGGGGTTCGTTTTCAAGACAGGTCTTAACTCTTCCTCCTCTCATACAGATACTCTTTCACCAACAGATTTGTCCTCTGGCGAACAGCATGAGTTAGTTCTTTTTTACGAACTATTATTTAAGGTTCAACCTAATTCTTTAGTTCTGATTGATGAACCTGAACTCTCACTTCATGTGGGATGGCAGGCTCAGTTTTTAAAGGACTTGCAAGAAATTACAAAGCTTGCAGATCTAGATGTTTTAATGGCTACTCACTCACCAGATATAATTCAAGATCGCTGGGATTTGACTGTGGAACTGAAAGGAGCAACGAAATGAGGGAGTACATTACAGTTGAGCGTGAAGCCGCTGCAATTCGGCTACAACGCAGTAGTTTTTCAGGCAGTTTTTTATTAGTTGAAGGGAGTTCGGATAAAGTTTTTTATGAGCGTTTTATTGACAACGTAGCCTGTAAATCAATTAGTATTTCAGGCAAACCATCTAGCAAGCTTCGAGTTATTGCGGTTCTGGATATTTTGGAGAGAGACAACTTTCAGGGAGTTTTAGCCATTGTTGATGCGGATTTTGATCGTCTAGAAAATTCACCGCATAATAGCCCTAATCTAATTCGTACAGACACCCACGATCTTGAAACTATGCTAATCAATTCATTCGCCCTTGAGAAGGTGATTGCTGAGTTGGGTTCACAGGAAAAAATTACTATGTTTGGTAGAGATGTAAGATCCGCATTGCTTGAAGCTGGTATTTCGGTTGGATATTTTCTCTGGATTTCTCAAAGTGATGGATTAAACTTGACTTTTGAGAGCATCACATTTAGTCATTTTATTGATGGGCAAACCCTAAAAATTAATGAAGATCAACTAATTCAAGAAGTCAAGAATAAATCTCAAGCCTTTAAACTGAAAAATCAAGATTTACAACAGCGCATAACTTATCTAAAAAGTTGTTGCCACGATCCCTGGCAAGTCTGCTGTGGTCATCACTTGGTAAAAATTTTGTCCTTTGGCTTAGGCAAAGCAATTGGTACCGCCAGTGTTGAACCGAACAGTCTTGAGCGTAGTTTACGGCTTGCCTACGAAGAAGCTTACTTTTGCAAGACGCAAATTTACTTGTCAGTTCGCACATGGGAAAGTAACAATCCACCATTTAGAGTTTTGCGGAACGACATATAGCTTTCTGTGATTCTGGTACTTACCCTAATTAAAAGGAAATAATCATTTACTAAAAAGTTACTCATTACTTCCTAGTAAAATTGTATAGGTATCTGCGGTTAATTCTGACACTATTATCGCCCCCAGCGCGATCGCCAGCCTTTACCAGCCTCAGCCCCGAATCCGAAGAGACTCAGACATCCGTTTAACCTCTATCATAGTTATGAGAGTATATCTGAAGGGACAAAGTACAAATCCCTTCGATCGCGAGGAAATACCGTGCAGCCAACAGACCCTAGCAAATTTACCGATAAAGCCTGGGAAGCCATCGTCAAATCCCAGGATGTAGCCCGCCGCTTTGCCAACCAGCAGCTAGAGGTCGAACATTTAGCGATCGCACTTCTAGAACAGCAAGGTCTTGCCAACAACATCTTCAGCAAAGCCGGGGTTGACCATCTACGCCTAACCCAGCAGCTAGAAGCCTTTGCCAAACGCCAACCCAAAGTCGCCAATGCCGAACAACTTTACCTCGGACGCGGCTTAGAAGTGATGTTAGACGCTGCTGAAGCTGCAAGAGTGGCTTGGCAGGACGGTTTTATCGCTGTAGAACATTTATTAATTGCCTTCATCGAGGACGAACGCATCGGCCGCCGTTTGCTGACAAAAACCGAAGGCCCGCCCCCTCGGCCCGGTTACGATCGCACTCCCCCCACTAAAGTTATCGATCGCCAAAAACTCGAAGAAGCAATTAAAGCTGTCCGGGGTTCTGCGAAAGTTCAAGACCAAAATTCGGAGTCAACTTACGACGCACTTGCTAAGTTCGGTCGCGACTTGACAGAAGCCGCAAAATCGGGAAAACTCGACCCCGTAATCGGTCGCGATGAGGAAATTCGCCGCGTAGTCCAAGTGCTCTCTCGTCGCCAGAAAAATAATCCCGTATTAATCGGCGATCCGGGGGTAGGGAAGACTGCGATCGCTGAAGGTTTAGCCCAGCGAATTGTTAACGGCGACGTACCCGAATCTCTCAAAAATCGCCAGTTATTTTCCCTCGATATGGGCAGCTTAATTGCCGGGGCAAAATTCCGAGGCGAATTTGAAGAACGCCTGCGGTCAGTATTACGAGAAGTGATCAATTCTGACGGTCAAATCGTCTTATTTATTGACGAATTGCATACAGTTGTCGGTACTGGTGGCGGTGGAAGTTCCGGTTCGGGAATGGATGCAGGCAACTTGCTGAAACCCATGTTAGCGAGGGGTGAATTGCGGTGTATCGGTGCAACTACCCTCGATGAATTTCGCAAGAATATTGAGAAAGATCCTGCCTTAGAAAGGAGATTTCAACAAGTCTTTGTCGGTGAACCTAGCGTCGAAGATACTATTTCAATTTTGCGCGGACTTAAAGATCGTTATGAAAGACATCATGGAGTCAAAATATTAGACTCTGCCTTGGTTGCTGCGGCTACTTTGTCTTCGCGTTACATTTCCGATAGATTCTTACCAGATAAAGCCATCGACTTAGTAGATGAAGCCGCTGCCCAATTGAAGATGGAAATCACTTCTAAACCCGCAGAATTAGAACAAATCGATCGGCGGGTGATGCAGTTGGAAATGGAAAAACTGTCCATCGAAGGTGAAGGCAAAGGGGCGCAAAATCTGGGTTTCACTACTAGGTTAGAGCGCATTCAATCGGAAATTGATGCTTTGAAAGAAAAGCAGGAAAAATTATCAACTCAGTGGCAAGGTGAAAAGCAATCTTTAGATGCAATCAATCAATTGAAAGCGGAAGAAGACGAGTTAAGGGTGCAAATTGAGCAGGCAGAAAGGGCTTACGATCTGAATAAGGCGGCGCAGTTAAAGTATGGTAGACTGGAGACTGCGGTGCGCGATCGCGAAGCCAAAGAAGCCGAATTATTGAAACTACAATCTCAAGGTTCATCATTACTCCGCGAACAAGTTACCGCCAGTGATATCGCAGAAATAGTTGCTAAGTGGACGGGAATTCCTGTCAACCGTTTGTTAGAATCAGAAAGGCAAAAACTGCTACAATTAGAGAAACATTTACACCAGCGAGTCATTGGTCAACACGAGGCCGTAGAAGCAGTTTCGGCCGCAATTCGGAGAGCTCGCGCCGGCATGAAAGACCCCGGTAGACCGATCGGTTCCTTCTTATTTATGGGGCCGACTGGTGTAGGAAAAACAGAATTAGCCCGCGCTTTAGCTGAGTTTCTATTTGATACTGATGATGCGATCGTGCGAATAGATATGTCGGAGTATATGGAGAAGCATAGCGTCTCGCGATTAGTGGGAGCTCCGCCGGGATATGTGGGTTATGATGAAGGCGGTCAACTTTCGGAAGCAGTACGCCGTCACCCTTATTCAGTCGTGCTTTTTGATGAAGTAGAAAAAGCACACCCGGATGTATTTAACATTTTATTGCAGGTGTTAGATGATGGCAGAATTACCGATTCTCAGGGGAGAGTTGTTGATTTTAGAAATACCGTCATTGTGATGACTAGCAATATTGGTAGCGACTACATTCTCGATGTTGCTGGCGATGATTCTAAGTACGAAATGATGTACAAACGGGTGACGGAGGCTTTGCGATCGCACTTCCGTCCCGAATTTCTCAACCGCGTTGATGACATTATTTTATTCCACACTTTGAGTAAGACAGAATTGCGGCAAATTGTCAGCATTCAAGTGAAGAGAATTGAAAGGTTGCTGGGAGATCAAAAAATTAACTTGGAACTGTCAGAAGCGGCCAAGAATTATATCGCTGATGTCGGTTACGACCCTGTTTATGGTGCGCGTCCATTGAAACGTGCGATTCAGCGAGAATTAGAAAACCCGCTGGCGAATAAGTTGTTAGAAAATACCTTTGTGGAGGGGGATACGATTGTGATAGATTGTGTTGATAACAGTATGATTTTTAGTAAGAAAGACTTGGTAGCGGCCCTGGTGGTCAGTGGCAAGGAGAAAACTTAGGTGTTATACTTTTAGCAATCGCTAAGACCTAGAGATTGCTTCGCTGCGCTCGCAATGACATAATAATTATAGTTGCAATGACATTGTTATTAAGACATGATTGTAGTCGCAATGACATAGTTATTAATGACATAATTATGCTTGTCCTATCTGTCATTGGGATCGCAGCGAAGCAATCGCCAAGACCTAGACATTGCTTTGCAGAGTTGGCAATCACATAATTATTAATGACATAATTATGGCGAGAACTACCAGAAAGTAGGGTAAACCGAATCATCCTTTTAGGGTAATCCCTTTGCAAAAAAGCGGCGCGATCGCACAAAATCATTAAATACAGGACTTACGCAGAAGAGATCCCCGACCCCCGGAAAAAGGGGACTTTAGAGATTCCCATCCCCTCCAAGGGTTTCCTCCTGTTTTCAGGGGGGTTAAGGCGGATCGAAGTTTAAGCTTAATCGTGCGTCAATCCTATACTCACAGTCACTTAAAGTAAAACTATGACAGTCCTCGAACAGGGAACAATTACGATCCATACCGAGAATATTTTCCCGATTATCAAGAAATCTCTCTATACTGACCACGAGATATTCTTGCGGGAACTGGTATCAAACGCCGTCGATGCGATCGCGAAACTGAAAATGATTTCCCGTTCCGGCGAATTTAGCGGCGACATCGGGGAACCAGAAATTCACCTCGCCATTGATAAAGAGAAAAAAACCCTCTCTGTCTCTGATAACGGTATTGGTCTAACGGCGGATGAAGTAAAAAAATACATCAATCAAGTTGCCTTTTCCAGCGCCGAAGAATTTATTCAAAAATACAAAGGTGAAGGTAACGACGCAATTATTGGTCACTTTGGTCTGGGTTTCTACTCCTCCTTCATGGTTGCAAAACAAGTAGAAATCGATACCCTTTCCTACCAAGAAGGTGCTCAAGCAGTACACTGGTCTTGCGATGGTTCCCCAGCTTTTGAGTTGACAGATTCTCCCCGTACAGAACGCGGTACAACGATTACTCTCACTCTCCAAGATGAAGAAGAAGAATATTTAGAAAGCAGCCGCATTAAGCAGCTAATTAAAACTTACTGCGACTTCATGCCAGTGCCAATTAAACTGGAGGGAGAAGTAATTAACAAGCAAAAAGCTGCTTGGCGAGAATCTGCTAGCAACCTCACCAAAGAAGATTATTTAGAACTCTACCGCTACCTCTATCCTTTCCAAGAAGAACCGCTTTTGTGGGTACATCTAAATACAGATTATCCTTTCATTGTCAACGGGATTCTATATTTCCCTAAATTGCGGCCCGATGTCGATGTTACTCAAGGCAATATTAAACTATTCTGCAATCAAGTCTTTGTCAGCGATCACTGCGAAGAAGTTATCCCTAAATTTTTGATGCCGCTGCGAGGCGTGATTGATAGTACAGACATTCCTCTGAATGTATCTCGCAGTTCCCTACAAAGCAACCGCACAGTCAGGAAAATTGCTGATTATATTGCCAAAAAAGTTGGCGATCGTCTCAAAGAACTTTACCGCGATAACCGCGATGAATATATCCGCTGTTGGCAAGACATCGGTACATTTGTCAAGTTCGGATCGCTGAATGACGAGAAGTTTAAAAAGCAAGTCGAAGATATCTTAATTTATCGCACGACTTACCAACCAACCGTAGAAAAATCAGAAAGTGTAACGCCAGAAGTGCAAGTACAAGCTGAGGATGGAGACGCATGGCAAGAAGTAACGCCAAAGTCGGAAACCTCAACTTCAACACAACCTTATACTACCCTTCAGGAGTATTTGGAACGCAATCAAAAACGCCACGAAAACCGCGTATTTTATTGTACTGAACCGGCATCGCAGGCTACTTATGTGGAACTCCACAAGAGTCAAGGTTTGGAAGTCCTATTTATGGACTCCTTCATTGATACGCACTTTATCAGTTCCCTGGAACGAGACTATAAAGATGTCAAATTCTCGCGGGTTGATTCCGAACTTGATGAGACGCTGATTGACAAGGAAAAAGAAGCTGAGATTGTTGACCCGAATACCAATAAAACTCGCAGCGAACAAATTAAAGACTTGTTCCAACAAGCGATCGGTAAGTCAACAGTTACTATTCGTACTGAAGCTTTGAAATCAGACGATCCGCAGGGTACACCGCCGGCAATTGTTTTGTTACCAGAAGCGATGCGGCGACTGCGAGATATGACTGCTTTATTGCAGCAGCAAACGGCTGGATTTCCTGACGAACATATCCTAGTAGTAAATACGGCTCATCCGCTGATTCAAAACTTGGCTAATTTGAGTCAAGGCGCGATTATTCAAGGTAGCGGCGTGTCTCCATCTAGCGAGTTGGCAAATATGATTTGCCATCACGTTTATGACTTAGCTTTGATGGCTCAAAAAGGGTTTGATGCTGAAGGAATGAAGGATTTTGTGGAACGGTCAAATCAGGTGTTGACGCGGTTAACTGAACGAGCATTGTAATCAATTGTCCTCAAATCCCTCTGAAAAAAACTACAGTTTATAAACTGTAGCTTGAAAACAGGGGGATTTTGATAGGATACTCCTGATTTGACCTATTTGTGCGAATCGATCTATAATTGAAGGTTGCATCGCAAAGAAAAACGGTAATCTGGAGGGTAATATGTCTCGGAAATGTCAGTTGACAGGGAAAAAGGCGAATAATGGGATGGCTGTTTCCCACTCGCACCGCCGCACTCACAAGTTGCAGGAGGCGAATTTGCAGTGGAAACGGATTTGGTGGCCCCAAGGGAAGCGCTGGGTGAAGTTACATCTTTCTACGAAGGCGATTAAGACCATACAACTCAAGGGTTTGGATGCTCTGGCGCGGGAAGCTGGAATTAACTTGAACAAATATTAAATCGGCAATTAATACCATTTGGTTGAAAAGGCTGGTAATTTTTTGGGTGCGATCGCGTTAATTGATGCGATCGCACTCAATTTTTTTAGGGAACCGCACCGAGTAAGTAGAAGCTGTTTCGCATCTAAATTCTATTATCTCTACCATTGACCTAACCTCCAAGCCCTTTCTATCTCTGCCAAGCCCTCTCCTAGACGAGAGGGTAAAGGAATAAATGTTTTTTGTCAGAGGGAAGCGGCATAAAAATTTTTCGCGGAAGGATAGCAATAGGTGAATACATTAAGATCGAGGTTTTAAATTGGTAAAATTTTACCACTTTTTGCTTCTTTTATCTGTACATAACAATTCTAAATTAGGTAAACTTTACTCGCTTCCTTATTAATTACTAATTTGATATCGGGTACTGTACAAGACTTAACGTCTCACAAATCTGACTAATTACTAAGTAGGTATATATATCTCCTTATACTCATCCGAATCGTTATAAATATGTCATTCGGAAGATATAAACAATGACAGGAGTAAGTTATAAATAAGTATAGTTAAGTCACATCATCTCTTATAGATAATGTAGCTCGTGTGACAGGTGCAGGGTTAAGTGTATCTAATCAGCAGAGCATTGCTATATTAAAACTCAGCCTTGTAAAACCAATGAAAGCCTCTATTAAAAATAGCTGTAAATTTTTGACAGCCTTCAATAATTTACAGATGGGATTTTTTTCGATCAAAAAAACAAGAAATCAGCTTATATTTCCCGTTTCTTTTTTACTTTTTAGCTTTTCCTTCCTAGTTCCCTCACTTAAAGCCCAGACCATTGTTCCAGCTACGGACGGAACAGATACGACAGTTACGCCTCAAGGTGAGCGCTTCGATATAGAAGGCGGTCAACTCTCAAGCGACAAAGCCAATTTATTCCATAGTTTCCAGCAGTTCGGCTTATCTGAAAATCAGATTGCCAACTTTATCTCTAATCCTAATATTCGCAATATTTTAGCTCGCGTTGTTGGCGGCGACGCTTCCATAATTAATGGATTAATTCAAGTAACAGGAGGCAATTCCAATCTCTTTTTAATCAACCCATCTGGAATGATTTTTGGCGCTAATGCTAGCTTAAATGTGGCTGGTTCTTTCACAGCAACTACTGCCACCGGTATTGGAATTGGCACTAACTGGTTTAATGCTGAAGGTACAAATGACTATGCAACTCTGGTGGGGACTCCTAGCAGTTTTGCCTTTCCTTCTGGTCAACCAGGAGTTATTATCAACTCAGCGGATTTAGCAGTAAAGTCAGGGCAAAATTTAACCTTGCTGGGCGGTACAGTTATTAGCACTGGTACTCTATCAGCCCCAGATGGTCAAGTCACTGTTGTATCCGTTCCCGCTGAAAATTTAGTGCGTATCAGTCAAGATGGGCATTTGCTGAGCTTGGAGATCAAGCCTTTGTCCGGGGGCGACGCTACTGCTCAATCGGCTGAGAACGACCAAGCACCATCATCAACTACCAATACGTCAGAGACTCCCAAAGGGCAACCGACACCTTGGACACTGCCGATCGCAACTTTGCCCGAACTGCTGACAGGTAGTGGTAAAAGTAGCGCCACAGGCATCAGCGTGAATGAAAGCGGTCAAGTGGTACTCACGGGAGGAAACCAAACGGTAGCTGCTGGGGATGTAGCAACCCAGGAAGTGAATGCAGGCGCGATCGCGATTCAAGCAGCAGGCAACATTACCATCAACGGAAACCTCAGCACAGTTGAATCGACTAGCAGCGGCCCGATCGCTTTAAATGCTACAGGCAACTTAACTGTGAGTGGTAACATCAGTACCAGTCTGGGAGAAATTAGCCTCAGCAGTAGCAGCGGTAGCCTCGACACAGCTAAAAGCACTATTACTTCTGAGGGAGGTGCGATCGCACTAGAAGCAGAAACAGACATTCGCGCAGGTGCGATCGACTCTCACTCTACGGCGATCGACGGCGGAAACATCACCCTCACCAGCCGCACAGGTATTATAGAAGCAGGCAATCTTAGTTCTTGGTCAGATGCCAAAAATGGAGATGGAGGAGACATTATTGTTTCTGCCTTATTAAGCATTAAAGCCGGAGAAATAGACGCGCATTCTGACGACAAGCAAGGCGGAGCGGTGACACTAGATCCCCAGGATGACATCGAAGTTGTCTTTATCAATACCCAAGGCAGAACAGCGGGCGGCAATATTGATATTACAGCGGGTCGTTATTTCCGGGCTACAGGCAGTTTCATCTCAGAACCCTTTTGTTCAGAAGGTTGTAGTCTTTCCGCCGCCACCACCGGCAGCGCTAACGCTGGAGATATCACAATTCGACATGGGGGAACGGCTTTAAATACTCCTTTCACCGTAGGGCCGGACTATAATGGGCTCAACGGTACTGCTGGCACGATCGTCACTGGGGGAACACCTCAACCTAATAGCATTACCTCTGGAAGCTATGATAGTCCCTTACCTCAGCGGCGAGGCCCAACGGCTATTGA
This sequence comes from Kamptonema animale CS-326, assembly GCF_028330895.1. Classification (NCBI taxonomy): domain Bacteria; kingdom Bacillati; phylum Cyanobacteriota; class Cyanophyceae; order Oscillatoriales; family Microcoleaceae; genus Kamptonema; species Kamptonema animale. The sequence goes on from NZ_JAQMUA010000360.1 coordinate 19,212, forward strand.
CATAACTGCTTCTACACCTGCACCCGCACCCGCACCAGCTCCAGCTCCAG
>NZ_JAQMUA010000361.1:0-22802 GCF_028330895.1 Kamptonema animale CS-326
CGCCTAGTCTCTGCGATTGCTTCGCTTCGCTCGCAATGACAAGTATTTAACTGGATATGATATTACGCAGCTCGTCCCAGAAACCGGGTTTTTGAGAGAATATGTGGTAACAACCAAGTACTTTCGTCAAAAAACCCGGTTTCTTTGGTTGGGTGCGTAAGTCCTATTTTTTCTATTGCGACGAACTAGAGAAGCGAGAGCTTTGCTGAGCGTACATTTCCCGCAGCACTAAAGCCGGATCTACCCAACGGCCACCATACTTCAGTCCCCAGTGTAAATGAGGGCCAGTGGTGCGGCCGCTCATCCCAACTCTGGCAATTCTGGCACCAGCAGGAATCGTTTGGCCTTCCCAAATTTGTAGGCCCCCTTCGCGATCGATGTAATAGGGTCTGCCATTAGCAGTTTCTACCCGTCCTTTAAGGTGACAGTAGGTGTGTTCCCAATCTCCAGAACGAACTGTAATTCCAGTACCGCATCTGCCATCTTCCCAAACTTCCGTAACTTGACCCCCCCACCAATTGCGGATGTAGCTACCTTCAGGGGCCGCTAAATCTAAGCCATAGTGAAAATCACCGCCGCGCGGGCCGAAGCGAGAGGTGTAAGCTTCAAAATTTTCTACCGGGAAAGAAGCGGCTTGCCAAATGTTGGCTGTAGCAATTTGCTGTACTCTGGAATCCTGAGCCTTTACTAACTCCTGCTTCAATCCCATCGTTACCAAACCCGCGCCGATCAAGCCTGCCAGCAACAATATCGGTTTTGGACGAACAAAGCGCTTAGCAGTCGGTCGCGGTGTAGAATTTTGCATGATATTTCTCACTCCTGAATTGCCCTTTATACTTGCGAGTGGTTGTTGCGTTTCATGCCAATTCGCTTCGATCTTCCCTGTTATTGCTTAGGCGAGCTGGCAGTTAATCAGTTTACACCGAAGTATCTTACTCTATGCAGCACCCGTGTCAAGCATTCGGCTTAAATCTGAGTTAAGCTTAGTTCCAAACGCTTCTGTAGCTCATATTGTGTGTGTTGGCATCGTTATTTCCAGGTTTAACCGCAGATAAACGCAGATCGGCGATCGCCTAAGTTTTTTACACTGCCGATGCTACTGGAGAGGATTTCAAGGGTTTTAGATGCAATCTCAAACCCAAATTCTCAGCTCTACAATTGACACCGCCCATGTTAACAGAAATTTTTCCGTTTATATTTGCTGTGGATACGACTGCGATCGCTGGTGCATCTTTGTGGTCTTTGGCTTTATATTGGGGCTTATCGCCTGTGAGCGAATGGGTGATAGTACAGCTCAACCGCTGGATGAATTTTGCCGAGCGATCGCTTTATACTTCAGAATCTGAGTTTGAAAAGACTCGCCGCAGCAGAGAAGCTTTAAATTCTTTTTATGCTTCGTTGTTGAGTATTGTACCGTTCTTACTAGCAGGTTGCTTGTGTAATTGGGGAGTAGAATTAGGTTTGGGTCGCAGTTGGGCAATTAGTATGGGCGTGATTGCTTGCGTTAGTGGTGGCGTTTATGAGTTGGGGCGGAGAGATGGTCAATCTGACTAAATTTTTGAGTTTTTAGATTGGGTTTTTTAAGTATTTGTAGGGTGGCATTACCGCGAATAATTTCTAATTCTCAGCGACCATTTTAGGGCGGTAATGCCAGCTAAATTTTAATTTCACTACTAACAAACAACAACCAACAACCAACCAACAACCAACAACTAACAACTAACAACTAACAACTAACAACTAACAACTAACAACTAACAACTATGACATTTCCAGTTTATTTCTCAATTGGTTCATTTCAACTTCACCCTCACCTTTTATTTGAATCTTTAGCCTATGCGATCGCCTTTCGTCTCGTCATCCTTAATAGTCGCAACGATACAATCAAAGCTACTCAGCGAACTTCTGTTATCGTAGGTGGCATGGTAGGCGCTTTAGTAGGAGCAAAATCCCTTGTTTTACTACAACATCTCGATTTACTTCCTCAAAATTGGCAGCAATTCCTTTTGCTTTTCATTCAGGGGAAAACAATAGTTGGTGCAATACTTGGCGGCTTAATTGGCGTAGAATTAACAAAAAAAATGATTGGTCTTAGCCGTTCCACTGGCGATGTTTTCGTCTATCCTTTGATTGTGGGAACTGCTATCGGAAGGATTGGTTGTTTTCTCACCGGATTGAGCGATCGCACTTATGGTGTTGCGACCAATTTACCTTGGGGCGTAGATTTTGGCGATGGAATTTATAGACATCCCACCCAATTGTATGAGATTATATTCTTAGTGATTTTGATGGCTTTTTTACGCATCCGCAGCCGTTATCAACGGCAAGAAGGCGACCTGTTTAAATTTTATATGATAGCCTATTTAGGCTTTCGGTTGATCGTAGATTTTATCAAGCCAGATTTTCACCCATTTTTAGGTCTGACTGCCATTCAAATTGCTTGTATTTTGGCTCTAGTTTATTATCGCCGTAGTCTCGGAAATCTGTTTAGGTTTACTCAACCTGTCAATACCTTAGAAATGAGCATTAAATAGTTGATTGAATACTGATACTTGCACCATTTTAAAAAGTGCTACAGGTTGTGTTCGCCAAGAAATTTAAAGTTCAGACAGGTTAAATAAACCCACCCCCACCCCATGAGAAATCCCTTTGTTCACAAGGATACAATATCTGAATTTAAAGGTATGTAGTTACCCTTTAGCCCTGAAATGCAACTACAATTAAGACTTACCCAGAACTATCCGTAACGCCGCCAACCTGGCGGTAAAGTCACCGCCATGATGGCGGCCATACTGCGATCGTGCGTAAGTCCTGTATATACAACTACCTACAGCAAATACATACAAATACTGAATCCTATGCCTACTCGACCTTATCTATTTTATGCCTTAACTAACAGCGTTTGCTCTAAGTGCTTAACAAAAGTTGAGGCAAAGATTATCTTTCGCGATGACTGCGTTTATCTAGTTAAGCATTGTCTGATTCACGGACAAGAAGAAGTCTTAATTGCTGACGATATTGACTATTATAAATTAACTCAGGAATTTATCAAGCCTGGGGATATGCCACTTAAATTTAATACCCCAATTAAATATGGTTGTCCCTACGACTGCGGACTTTGCCCAGATCACGAACAACATAGCTGTTTAACCCTGATAGAATTGACAGATAAGTGCAATCTTTCCTGTCCTATTTGCTATGCTGACTCTGGTATTGAAGAGATTTCACCTCATTCTAATCAATCCAGATTACATCGCAGTTTAGCACAAATTGAAATGATGTTAGATGCCGTAGTTGCTAATGAAGGGGAACCGCAAATTGTGCAACTTAGCGGCGGCGAACCAACTCTCCATCCAGAGTTTTTTGAAGTTATGGATTTGGTGAAAAGCAAGCCAATTAAGCACTTAATGATTAATACAAATGGTGTGAGAATTGCTAAGGATCGAAAATTTTGCCAACGCCTCAGTCAATATATGCCAGGAATTGAGATATATTTGCAGTTTGATAGCTTTGAAAAATCCACACTGGAGGAGTTGCGAGGAGTAGATTTAAGAGAGGTAAGAGAAAAAGCTATTACTAACCTAAATGAGTATAATATTTCTACTACCTTAGTTGTTACTGTCAAAAAAGGTTTAAACGATACTGAAATTGGCAAAATTATCGAATATGCCTTACAGCAAAAATGCGTTCGCGGTGTCACGTTCCAACCGATACAGGTAGCGGGAAGATTAGAACAATTCGACCCCAAGCGAGACAGATACACCCTAACAGAAGTTCGCCGTTCCATTTTGCAGCAAAGTCCCTATTTCAAACCAGAAGATATTATCCCAGTTCCCTGTCATCCCGATAGCTTGGCAATGGCTTATGCACTCAAGTTAAATGGTAAAGTGATACCGTTAACTGGTATGATTGACCCAGATGCTTATGTAAAAATGATGCCGAATAGCGTACTTTACGAGCAGAATGAAGAACTCAAAAGCAAAATTTTTGAGCTATTTTCCACTAGCCATTCTCCGAAGTCAGCAGCAACATCTTTAAAACAGTTATTGTGCTGTTTACCGATGATGGCAGTTCCCGAAGGGATTACCTATGAAAATGTATTTCGGGTGTTGATTGTACAGTTTCTCGATCCGTTTAATTTTGACGTGCGCTCTGTGAAACGGTCTTGTATTCATATTGTACACCCAGATGGAAGAATTATTCCGTTTGATACGTTTAATATGTTTTACCGCGAGGGAAGTGCTGGGCATCATTTAGTTACTAATCGGTGAAATTAAAAGCAGGAGAAATATAAATTATGGTGCGGAGAAATGAGATTGTAGGGATTGTTTTAGGCGTTCTCCTCTTATTTGTAATACACAATTTAACTGTAATTGCGCTCATGTTTTTGTCTTCTTATCTGCCATTTTTTAATCGCAATTATAACTTTTTATTCATTCCTGCTTCTATTGGCTTGTGGCAGATTGTTTATGCAATTCCTCTGATTCTTTTGATGAAAAGAAAGCAAAAATGGGGATTGATGAAAGGTGTTATTATCTGTGCAGTTTTGACAGCTTTACTAAATGGAGGTTGCTGGATATTCTTGATTGTTCCTAGATGAAATAAATTTTACAGAACTTACGCACTTCTCTCGTAACGCCGCCCTCTGGGTGGTATAGCTAGGGGCTTTTACAGAACTTACGTACTTCTCACGTAACGCCGCCCTCTGGGCGGTATAGCTAGGGGCTAGGAAAGAGGTTACTACCTAATGGATTATGAACCAGATGTCAGAGTTGGAGTTGCCATAAGCTACGAAAGCGGTTGCTATAAATAAAATACCGCCCAGAGGGCGGCGTTACGTAAGTCTTCAAAACAATAAATTACGAATAGGAGAAATATAAATTATGTCAGAAAGACCTGAATGGAGAGATATTTTGGTAGGAATTGGCTCATCATTTTTTATGAATATAGCCTTTGTCTTTATTGGCTTTGTGCTAATATCTATAGGTTCTTCTATTCCCGCAATTAGCTCTTTTACTGTTGTACTATCTTATGCAATCCTTGGTATAGGATTATCTCAACTTTTATATATTGTCCCCATTGTTATTAGCCTAAAACGCAAACAAAAATGGGGAGAAATGAAAGGAGTAATAATTGGTGCAATATTGACGGCATTAATCAGTGGCGGGTGTTTTTTATTGCTTTTCTCCTTCGTTGGATAACAATAAAAGTTCTTCACACACCAGTTGAGCTAGTTTGTTTGCTGCACCTGATTCTCCTCGAACTGCACGCAAACGTTCGCGCATTTCTTCTAACTTTTCTGGATGATTTAAGTAGTCGATTACTAATTCTGCTAAGGCTTGCGGTTCCAGTTTACCGATTAATTCTGGCACTATTTCTTTCTTTGCCCAAATGTTCGGCCAAGCAAACAGTTTTCCCTGTCTCATTTGGAATGCTAACCAGTTAATTACAGTAGCAAAGGCAGAACCAAATAATGGTAAATTTGCGAGTAATCCCGGTATGCCATTCCAAGTTTTCATGGCATCCATTTGTTGCATTGGCAACAAAACAATCATTGGTACTGCTAAAGAACCCAATTCAGCAGTATTGGCTCCCACAGTTGTTAAGCAAAGGCTACATTGAGATAATAAGTTATATGCGGGAAACTGGGTATAAAGTTCTAAGCGAACTCCATTTGTTGTCAGTAAAAACGGAGATTCTGCTAAATGTAGTTCAGCACTGATGTTACCAAATAGGGGTAAAACTTTATTTTTTTTAGCGTCTGCAAAACTTGCTAAAGTGTGTAAATCGAGAGTGGGGGCAACTGGAATTACGAAGCGAGTCTGAGGACGAAGACGGTGAATATGTTCTGCGATCGCTAAACTTAAGGGTACGCCGGAAGCTAATTTTGCCGCTTTTGAACCAGGTAATATTCCTATTAATTCCGCGTTGGCTTCGTCACGCCGTCCTGCGGGGGGTTCCTCTACCGCCCGCAGGGCGGCGTTACGGAGGTTTTCGTTGCCTACATCGGCCATTAAATCGCCAACAATGGTAACTTTATCTGCATATTTTTTAGGAACGGTGGCGATCGCATCTGGTTTCATCACGCCAAAGCGATCGATCCAATGCAGCCATCGCGCTTCCCATTCAGCATAGACGACGGTGCGATAGTTTAAACGCTTGCCGATGACTACAGTAAAAAATTGATCGCCGCCTAGAAATAAAACCACTCCTTTGTCCCGCCAATCCCAGTTTTCTGCTGTTTTACCCGACAATAAGAAGGGGAAAAAATGCTCTGCTGCTTGTACTCTATCTACTTCTGGGTAGGAAAGCGCGATCGCAGCTTCCGATCCAGAGGCGTTGGGACAAGGGGACAGTACAACGGAAATGCGGACGAGAGTGCGATCGCATCCCAACTGTTGTCGCAAAGCTTGTACTACAGGGCGCACCCATGTAGTTATTTCCCCAGGGCCGTTAGAGAGGATTAAAATATCTATTGCCATATTAGTTGAGACTTTAAGAGAGAATATGAACCGCACAGAAACAGAGAACACAGAGGAAGGAACTAATGACAGACCTAATTAATGCCGCTAAAACGGGTGATGTTTCTACTTTAGAAGCTTTGATCGATCAGCGAGTAAATGTCAATACGAAAGATGAAGAAGGATTGACAGCTTTGACTGCTGCTGCTGAGGCAGGACATATCAACATTGTGCAAAAACTACTAGCTGCTGATGTTGAGGTAAATGGCTGCGATAATGATGGCTGGACGGCTTTAATGGGGGCCGCTGCTGCTGGACAGATTGAGATTGTAAAAGCACTACTAGATGCAGGTGCAGATGTGAATGCCAAAACTAATTTTGGTTTGACTGCTTTGATGAGTGCTGCTGGTAGCGGCCATGCGGAAGTTGTACAATTTTTGTTAGAGAAAGGAGCCGATATCAAAGCTAAGGATAATAATACTTGGACTGCCTTGGTTTGGGCTTCATCGGAGGGTCATAAACAGGTAGTTGAGATGTTAAAAGCAGTTCGCGATCGCCATTAATTAGTTAGAAACTAGGTTTCTGTAACGTCGCCCTCTGAGCGCTACTACTACCGCCTAGAAGGCGGCGTTACAATATAATTAACTAATAACTTCGCCATTTTCTCATCATGGTACAGTTTAATCAAGAAACTCGTTTACCTACTAGCGCTGAATTACCTAGTTCAGATGATACTCCTGTGGACAACGAAAATCAAAATTTTCTGCCCAATTTACTCTTATTCTTACTCAAATTTCATTGGAGTAAGCGTAATGACTGGTTTTTCGGCGTGGACATGGGGGTTTATCACACAACTGGTGTAAGCCACCTGGTGCCAATTATTCCCGATGGCTTTTTGAGTCTGGGAGTTGAGCGTTTTAAAGGTGATACTTTACGTTTAAGTTACGTGCTTTGGGAAGAAAATAATATTCCTCCCATTTTCGCCCTAGAGGTTGTTTCTCAAACTTATGGGGGCGAATACGATAAGAAAATGGAAATTTATGCTGGCTTAGGCGTGTTGTATTATGTGATTTACAACCCCTACTATTGGCGACGAGATCTACATCAAATCTTTGAAGTTTATCGCTTAGTTGATGGCGAGTATGAATTGCAAATTGGCGAACCTTTCTGGATGCCAGAGGTGGGTTTAGGAATTGGCAGAGGCAGATATCAAGATGGTGCGAAACAGTTAGAAGTGCTGTACTGGTACGATCAACGCGGTTCTCGGTATTTGACAGCAGAAGAAAAAGCTGAGCAAGCCGAAGAACAACTCAATCGCTATCGACAGCAATTTGGCGAACTACCATAATCCTAGTGTTGTAGGGTGCGTTAATAACGCACCCTAATGTTAACCGAGCAAGGTATAACCTACGTTTGGGTTATTGAAAGGATTTGTCGCTTGAATCTGCTGTAGATTCAGATTGGCACCACCTGGAATTTTAGCGATCGTATCTCCTGATTTTTGAATAAATAAATCGCCCCCGGCTGGAAATATATTAAATTGATCTGGCGGTTGCGAAAGCAGAATATAATCCTTGCCTTTTTCAAAGTTTATAATTGTCGCTTCGCCGTTTCCAGTGTAGAATGTGATGCGATCGATCAGGCTTGGTCTGTTCAGGGGTACAACCTCCCCAAGCAGGAAGTAATCAGATCCGGGACTGCCAATCAGAGTATCAAATTCATTAGTTCCCAAACTTTCGTAGCTATTGGGATTAATCCCCAAGTTTGCTGTCGCTAAAGCTACCTGCACTCCAATGATTTCATGGGTTCCTACTCCAAAGCCAGTAACGATATCGCTGCTGTTGGTTCCTGTAAAAACTGTAGCGCGACTGGGCTCAAATTGTCCGGCTTTTACATAGTGATCGCGACCAGTTTGAAAGATACTAGCATCGACAGCAGCGGCCACGCCAGAGTTATCTTTTAAGTAGCGGGTCTCAAAAAAATTAGTGGCATAAAGTCCTGCTTTTGAGCCAAACTTAATAAAGTGCTGGAAACCTGATTTAAAAGTTCCGTCCTGTACAAATGGAACAATCCCAGGGTGTCGCTTTAAATAAAATCTTTCTTCATAACTAGGCGAGGCATTAGCGCGTCCTTGCTCGTAACCGTACTGGATAAAGTGATCTAAAGCAGAGGCAAAATTTCCGGCTTTGACTGCTGCTGCAACGCCGGGATTGTTGGCGAGATAGTAATCTTCATCGTAATAACGAGAGATTTGAGTAAGACCGAGTTTTTGACCGTATTTTTGGAAGTGTTCTAAACCAGATTGGACAATGCCAGAATTCACGGCCTCTTTTACAAACTGGTAGCGAGATAGGTAATAGTTTTCGTCGAAAATGTCGTAATTCATAATCAGCCACAATTAAAAATATTTTAGTTAATTGTAACATCTCAAATTGTGGATGCTCCCAGTTTTTATTTATTAAAAAAACAATAATTGCTCAAAAAATTAACGGTAAGCTATTTAATAGCTTACCGCCAAACTCACTGTCTAAAGTCACTATTCTAGCCAATCAAGAAAGTGCCGTTAGGAAGTACACCTTGAACGGTTAAACTTAAATTTGCTCCTCCCTCAATCACACCAAGTACGTCTCCAAACCGTGTTTGGATTGAGAGATTGCCACCTACAGGAACAAGATTGTAGTTAGTTAATGAAGACCCTTGCAATTGGATAAAATCATTGGCTATGTCAAAGTTCTGAATAGTTACCTGGCCGTTACCCAAATAAAGCGGTGTGGGTGCGGCATTACCGGAGGTAGTAGGAACTCCCAGCACGAAGTTATCGGTGCCAGGGCCGCCGATCAGGACATCAAATTCATTGGTTCCAAAACTTTCATACTGCCGATTGCCGCTGGGATCTACACCTACTTCAACTCCAACAAGTTCGACATTCCCTACGCCTACACCAGTTAGGATATCGTTACTAGGTAAGACATCGTTGCTAGTACCGACAAAAGTTGCAGAGCGGTTGGTCTCAAATTGCCCAAATTTGAAGTAGTGCTCCCGACCTGTTTTCAAGGCTCCTGAGTTGATAAATGGCACAATATCTGGATTTTTATTTAAGTATTCTGGTTCAAAGAAAGAAGTACCAAAACGACCTTCTTTTAAACCGAATTTAATAAAGTGCTGATATGCGGATTTAAAAGTTCCATTAAAAAGGAATTGCAGTAAATCTGAGTTATTTCGCAAATAAAACTCTTCATCATACTCAGGCGATACTTGAGTTAAACGGCCGCCTTGTTCATAGCCATACTGGATAAAGTGATCGAGACCAGAAGCAAAAGCACCATTGGGGTTGACAGTGCGGACAAAGGCTGCAATGTCAGGATAATTGGTAAGGTAAGTATTTTCGTCAAAATACCGCGATATTTTAGTTAAACCAGCAGCTTGACCATACTTTTGAAAGTGTTCTAGACCAGATTTGACTAATCCTTGAGCGACTGCATCTTTCACAAAGCCATATTGGGAAAGGTAATATTGTTCGTCAAAAATGTCGTAGTTTGCCATAATTTCCTCACAAAAATGGATGAATTAACAGAACGGAATTGATACAAACTTCTATTTCGCTCATTGCTGAGAGATTTACGTAAATTTCTCAGCAACTATTACTCAAGAATGATGTGGTGCGATCGCAATTACACAAGCAAGCGGTAAGCTTTTGAATAGCTTACCGCCAAACTCACAGTCTAAAGCCACTGTTTTAGCCAATCAAGAAAGTGCCGTTAGGAAGTACACCTTGAACGGTCAAACTTAAATTTGCTCCTCCCTCAATCACACCAAATACGTCTCCAAACCGTGTTTGAATCGATAGATTGTTACCTACAGGAGCGAGATTATAGTTAGTCAATGAAGAGCCTTGCAATTGGATAAAATCATTGACTATATCAAAGTTCCGAATTGTGGCCTGGCCGTTACCCAAATAGAGCGATGTAGGTGCGGCATTACCGGAGGTTGCAGGAACTCCTAGCACGAAGTTATTGGTTCCAGGATTACCGATCAGGACATCAAATTCATTGGTGCCAAAACTTTCGTACTGGCGATTACCGTTGGGATCTAGACCTACTTCAACTCCAACAAGTTCGACATTCCCTACACCAACGCCAGTTAGGACATCGTTGCTGCGGCTACCGACAAAAGTTGCTGAACGGTTGACCTCAAATTGCCCAAATTGGAAGTAGTGATCGCGACCTGTTTTCAACGCTCCAGAGTTGATAAATGGCACAAGATTGGGATTTTGCTCTAAGTATTCTGGTTCAAAGAAAGAAGTGCCAAAACGACCTTCTTCGACACCATATTGGATAAAGTGCTGGTATCCCGACTTGAAAGTTCCATTCTGAATGAATGGCAGTAACTCTGAGTTATTTCGCAAATAAAAATCTTCGTTATACTCAGGGGAGACTTGAGTGCGGCGAGCTCCTTCTTCATAACCAAATTGGATGAAATGATCGAGGCCAGAAGCAAAAGGCGCGTTTGGGTTGACGGTGCGGACAAAGGGTGTAAGATCGGGATTGCCGGCAAGGTAGGTTTCTTCGTCAAAATACCGCGATATTTTAGTTAAACCAGCAGCTTGACCAAATCGTTCAAAGTGTTCTTTGCCGGAGCCGATCAGTCCGCGATCGACTGCATCTTTCACAAAACCATATTGGGAAAGATAGTATTGTTCGTCAAAAATGTCGTAATTTGCCATAATCACCTCGGAAAATTGCGATAAAGTTTATGCCCAAAGTTAATAACTTTGAGTTGGTTTGAAAGAGATATAAATGACTTGACCTAAATTTGTTCTACAGTGTTTCGCAGAGCTTTACGGAAAGTTCTAAAAGAAATTATTACAGCTTCTATAGTATTAGAGCCTCTGCCTTTAGATTGATTTCTTTTTGAGAATAAAAAATACAGCAGGAGCATCTGCTTTTAGATTGGTTTCTCTTTGAGAATAAAAAATATCGCTTACCTGTTTGAAGATACAAGGGTGGGTTTAACAGACAAGTACGGGCATATTGTAACGCCCGTACATTTTAACAAAACCCGCCCTGCCTTTAACAGTTACCAAGTTGCTGTCTTTGTCGCTGCAATTCATCTGCTAAGGGTTGATAAATTTCGCGATCGCCTACTTCATTACAATAATCCCACAGACCGTTATAACAGTGGCGGTCGTCGTTCCAGCCGGGATGGTTGACAATGGGATAAAGGCAGATGCCATCAATTGGTACGCCTGCTGCGATCGCAGCAGCTACCTCGGTACAGACATAATTAAACCAGACTGGTCGCGCCTCGTCTTCACACCCTGTTTCTGCTACGAATAAATGGCAGCGGTAGCGATCGTAAACCTCCCGTAGCATCTCCCGAAATGGGCGGTAAAGCGCATCGGTATATTTCATCGGGTCTTCGTTATGAATCCATTGGTTGCGATCGTAGTAATTCACACCAATGATATCGAGATATTTTTCTTTGCCGCCAAGTTCAGGACACATCCGCCCAGCTAACATATCCCAAGCTTGGTACTGCGATAAACGGTAGTTTTCGGCAACATCTATATCCTCTGGCTTGTCGGGGTCAGCGATAATATTGATCGCTGGATCTATCTGAACAATTCGCGCTCCCGGACTGACTTCCCAGACTTCTTCAATCGCCGCGATCGCAGCTTTCACTAACTGCCTTTTCATCTCATCGCCCCGCCCTTTAGCATAAGGGTTAATATAGGCTACTTCACCGCCCGCCCACGCAATAAATGATATCTCATTCACAGGCGTAATCATTGGTATTTGCTCGGTTTCTGCCGTCAATAACTCCATAAAAGCGCGAACCATTGCTGCAAATCTTCGCAGGAATTCAGGGCTAAAAATGTCGATATCGTCAGGCCAACCATAGTGAAACATATCCCAAATCACCTGCATTCCCAGATCGCGGGCAGTGCGGATCATCGGCAATACACTAGAAAAGTCATACTTTTCCGGTTCCTGTTCAATTAAGTGCCAGCGGAGGCCTTCACGAACAGTATAAATGCCTTGTTCTTGCAGTCGTTTGTAGTCAGCAGCTACAAACTTATCGTGAGCAGTTGCGGCAACTACATCAAGGCGTTTTCCAGATTGCAAGCGGTGGGTGGAGCATTCAAACCCCCCCATGAAAAAACTTTTAAACATTTGCGGTAATTTGTAATTGTTAATTGTTAATTGTTAACGGTTAACTGTTAACTGTTAACGGTGGGGACGGGGCGGGTTTTGTTGAAAGCTTATCTGTTGGCTACAAAGGTTATCTGCTAAACCCGCCCCTACAAGGCTGTTAACTGGTAAAAACAATTAACTATTAGCAATTAGCCATTAGCGATTAGCAATTAGCTATTAGCCATTAGCCATTAACCATTAACCATTAGCAAGAACCAAGAATTTGCGGATCTAAACGTTCTTCTGGCGCACCCTGGCCAAGAGTTGCGGCTGCGATCGCCTCTATCGGAAACTTAGGAGTGCGATCGGCATACAGCAAACCATTAGCTTCTTGGAAAGTATCAGTCAACTGCGTATAACAAAAGCCGCTGAACATTTCCACCTGATTAACAACGGTCAGCAACCCCCCATATCGTTTTTGCAACTCAGAGACATCAGTAGATCGCACATATCCCCACACCCTATGAAAATCTGGATTTTCCCGACCCGCGTAAGCGATGCCGCCAAACTCAGTCAGCATCACTGGTTGTCCTTGGTGGGGGTGGCCATCAAGGGTCAGAATCCGCCCTCCGGGGCGGCCGCGATCTAGAAGTTCTGATAAATCCACCTGTGGCCCATAGCGCTTTGCCATACTTTCGGGGTTGTTGTCGTAGTCGTGAATGGCAAGAATATCGGTATCGATACTTTCCCAGCCGTCGTTCCCGATCACGGGGCGTGTCTGGTCAAGGGTTTTAGTCAAGTAGTAGAGTGCTTGTACATAGTTGCGGTGGGCTGCCGTCTCGACTAAATTAGGCACTCCCCAAGATTCGTTAAACGGAACCCAAACCACGATGCACGGGTGGCTGGCATCCCGATCGATTACCTCCGTCCACTCCCGCGTCAGCCGATCTACGGCTTTGGGGGTGAAACGATAGGCACTGGGCATTTCTTCCCAAACTAACAAGCCCATCACGTCTGCCCAGTATAAGAAGCGGGGGTCTTCAATTTTCTGGTGCTTGCGGACACCGTTGAAGCCCATTGCTTTCACCAGTTCGATATCTTGGCGAAATGCTTCGTCGGAGGGGGCTGTCATCAGCGTATCCGGCCAATAACCTTGGTCTAGAATCAGGCGCAGGTAGTAGGGGCGGCCGTTGAGCATGAAGCGATCGCGCTGTATACTCACAGTCCGCATTGCCGTGTAAGACTTCACCTCGTCCAACATCCGACCTTCGCACCACAACTCTATCTGAGCATTAATTAATGTCGGCTTCTCTGGGCTCCATAGTAACTCGTTGCGGTAGTCGTCAATACCGGGATCGGACAGGGCGATGCGGCGGTGAATTTCGCCGTTGATGACTTCGTAGGTATCGTTGACCAGCATCAAGCAACCAATTGATAGCCTGACTTTGATTTGGATACCATCTTGGCGATCGCCTGCCACCATCGCCTCAAAACCGATCTCCCACCTTTCAAACTGAGGAGTCCAGCGGATGCGATCGATGTAAGTCGAGGGTACAAGTTCAGCCCACACAGTCTGCCAAATCCCCGTCGTGCGTGGATACCAAATACTGTGAGGTTCTAACTGCCAATCCTGCTTCCCGCGAGGTTTAGCCAAATCTTGGGGATCGTCTTGGGCCCAGACTGTCACCCGCTGCGGCCCGTTTTCGTTCAAAACTGCCGTAATGTCGGCGCTGAAAGGAGTATGCCCCCCCTCGTGTTCCACCACGAATTGACCGTTCACCCAAACACGAGCGTGATAATCTACCGCCCCGAAGTGGAGTAGCACTCGCCCCTCAGCTTTCGGTACATCAAACTCGCGATCGTACCAGCAATTCGGGTGAAAACCGCGATCGCCAATACCGCTCCTAGCCGATTCTGGAGCAAAAGGCACTTCAATCGTGTGAGTCCACTCCGCAATATCGCTCGGTTGAACGCACAGCCCCGTATCATCATAACTAAACTTCCACGAGCCGTTAAGACAAATCCAATTGCTGCGCCGCAATTGTGGGCGAGGATAGCCCGTTTTTTGCCCATGAACAGTTGTCCTGTTCTCAAAAGTTGCCGGCTCTTCAATATCGCAATTTTCTACCGCTCTACCTAACCAACTCATCAACACATCTATCTCAGGTTATATTTCTATTCTAGTCAAAATTGCCAAACTTTGACTAAGTTCGTAGTAGGTCTTTATCCCTAATTTATAGAATTTACGGCTAAATTCCTATTACGACCGGAATAATTTAAAGTGCAACACTTTTCCAATCTCCTATTTTTTCAGTTAATTCAGTGGGAACAGGAATTTCTTCGCCACTCGGAAAACAGTTAAACATTTGCTCTAAACCCGTCAGTTCAAATAACATCCTGACTTGCTCGCTCATTGAAGATATCAAAAGGATGCAATTTGACGCTTTAACAAGTTTCATAATTGAAACTAAAGTCATTAATCCCGCATTAGTGAGAAAAGTAACGTTCTTGAGGTCGAGCATCAGAATTTTACCTCCATTTTCAATTATTTTCTCAATTTCTTTCTGAAAATGGAGAGCTTTAGCACTTTCCAAAACATCGGGTGACAAAGTAACTTTAACTACGCTCATTGCTATGGATCTCAATTATTAATTGGGAGTGTTTGTGAATAGTAAAAGTTGAAACATTGTAGGGTGGACATATATATTGCAATTTATGTCCACCTACTACTATTTGCCCTAAGCTTTGCCGTTACCGTTGCCAACAGCAACTTCTAAAGCCATCGGCTGTGCGGCAACTCCATCCCGACTCAAGTTCTGGGTAGAACCGTTGAGATTGCCCAGCAATTCTATCTTCGGTTTGACAGTAATTTGGTTGTATGTTGTCAGAGCTTGAGCGACGACTTGATCCATGTTATAATACTTATAAGTCGCCAATCTTCCGACAAAATTAACCCCAGGAGTTGAATCAGCTAAAGCCTTATATTTCTTATAAATTTCGGCATTCTCTGGGCGCGGTACTGGGTAGTAAGGATCTCCTTCAGCACGGGGGTACTCGTAGACAATGCTAGTTTTCAAGTGTTCTTGTCCCGTCAGATATTTGAACTCAGTACAGCGGGTGTACAAATGCTCGTTGGGAAAGTTGACAACTGGCGCTGGTTGGAATACCGGAGTATTGATGGTTACGTGCTTAAATTCCAACGAACGGTAGGGCAGTTTGCCGTAGCAATAATTGAAGTAGGAATCAACTGGCCCCGTGTAAATCATTTGGCTGTACGGAATGATATTTTCAATCTCCCGGTAGTCGGTATTTAGCATCACCTTAATATTAGGGTGAGCCAGCATTTTCTCAAACATCCGGGTATAGCCATGCAGCGGCATTGCTTGATAGCTATCTGTGAAATATCTGTCGTCGCGGTTGGTACGAGTAGGTACGCGGGCGATAACTGATTTGTCGAGTTCAGAGGGATCTATTCCCCACTGTTTGCGGCTATAGTTGCGGAAGAATTTCTCATAGAGTTCGCGACCAATTTTGCTGACAACTACATCTTCGGAAGTGCGGATGTATTCTTTTGGTTCTGCTACTTTGGCGAAGAAGTCTGCTACCTCGAAGGAAGTGAGATTGAGCCCGTATAACCGATTTACGGTATCGAGGTTGATGGGAATTGGTAAATTTTGACCATCAACACTAGCGAGTACGCGGTGTTCGTAGGGCCGCCACTCTGTGAACAGAGATAAATACTCGAAAACATCGCGAGAGTTGGTGTGAAAAATGTGGGGGCCGTACTTATGTACTAGAATGCCGTGATCGTCGTAATGATCGTAGGCGTTGCCGCCAATGTGGTTGCGGGTATCGATGATTAAGACTTTTTTTCCGGCTTGAGTTGCTAAACGTTCGGCAATGACGCTACCTGCAAATCCAGCTCCGACAATTAAGTAATCAAACATTAAATTACCTCTTGTAATATTTGTAAAGTGGTGATTTTTAGCGTTCCCAGTCGCCCAGTTATTGCTGGGAACTACAACAAACAGCAAACTTAGCGGTTTAATGCTGTAGTTGAAGAAGTTTTTACGCTTACGGCGTGGCGATTTTCCGACGCTGCTGAGGTAGCAGATTTTGGCAAAGCAGCACGTTTCTCAACTGATGCCATGCGATCGCGAATTACTGACTCTATTAACTGCATCATTTGCTCCCAAGTGCGATCCCAAGAATTTTGCGCCAAAAACACATCAACTTCCTTTAGCCAACCCGATGCCTCGATATTTTCATTCATTGCTGCTTCGGCTGCGGCCACGAATTCTGAGGCTGTGCTGGCAATTCTTACTAATCCTTCTTGTCCGTAGGGTCGAATTACATCGCGGATGGGAGTGGATACAACTGGCTTGCCTGCGGCGAGGTATTCTGGGGTTTTGGTAGGACTAATAAAGCGGGTTGATTCGTTAATGGCAAAGGGAAGCAATGCTACATCCCAACCGGCAAGATATCTTGGCAATTCTTGATAAGATTTGCCGCCGAGATAGTGAATATTGGGGTGGCGCGGCAGAGTTTCAGGATCGATTTTTACTACTGGCCCAATGATGACTAAATGCCAATCGGGACGCGCTTCGGCAATACCTCGCAATAGTTCGATGTCCATGCGCTCATCTACTACGCCATAGAATCCTAACCGGGGATGAGGAATGTCAGCTTGATCTGCTGGTTCTTCGATTAAATTTCTTGCTTGTGCGAAGTGCGCTCTTTCGATGCTGCTGGGGAAGGCGTGGACGTTGTGGTGCTGATGGCGCTTGACTTCGTAAAGGCTGTGTCCTCCTGTAAACACTAAGTCGGCACGGCTAAATAGTGCGGCTTCGTGTGTTTTTAAACTGGGAGGAGCGCCTTTGAATGCTGATAGCTCGTCCATGCAGTCGTAGACTACGGCGATGGGTTTTAAGTGACTGCTAAAAGCCATTGCCATTGGGGTGTAGTACCAGAGAATATAGCTCCGAACTTGTGCTTGCTCGAATAGAGCATCAAGCATTGCTTGTTGAGCCATTTTTATGGTTTCTTCGCTCATTCCTTCGCTCAAATGCGGCACGATTACCCAAACTCCACTGTCGCGAATGCTAACATCAAGCCGCCAATTTGCATCGGGGCTAAATACTGGTTCTTCTATGAAAAATACGCGCCGATTTTTGGCACAGCGGCTTAATAGGTGTTGGGGTCGCTGGTAGACGAAATCCCACCGTAGATGTGAGAGGCAAACTAAGTCGGGTATTTCTGAATGGGATGTTTGAGAGTTACTGGAGTTTATTTTTGATGAGGGGGCGAACTGGGATGGCGCTCGCACTCCGTCTAAAGAGGTAAATCTGATTTTCCAGTTTCCGCTGCTGTTAACTTTATTTTTTAGGTTATTTTCCGGGTGCGACATAAGTAGCCTCAGTAATTTGTAAAGGTGATAACACGCATCAAAGCGGCCTTGCTGAAGATAGCAAGAACTTATTAAACGCTTTTATTTGGAAGCAAGTGCAGTCTTCTATGTTGCTCAAATAGCAAGTGCGAAGCTTTGAGAAACTAAGCTTATTCGCTTTTATACTGGAGTCAAACTTCCAGATAAGGTATTTATCGTTAGAACTTGCTATTGTTGATAAATGTAAGGTAAAAAATTTAGATTTACTTCTATCTGAAGGATGAATTTGATGCAGACGGTACTAGGCTGGTACTCTGGGTCAAAGAGTGTTAAAATCAAGTTCGGCTTTGGGGATGTCTTTTAGCTGGTAGCTACTGGCGGTGAATTTTATGAGGTTTTTATGCAGTAGACCTCTTGCGAAAGTCTCAGGTGTTCGCTAATTTGTCTTCAAAGAAAGTTCATAATTATAAATCCCAGCGATCGAATTAAATCTTAATCCGAAGCATCTTCTTCGTTCTAATTACAATTCGGTAAGAATTTGATTCATTATTAATACCCCATTTAATTCCCAGACTCTTTGAATGTCTCTTGATGTACTCCGCAGTAGCGTTTAAAGTCTGGGGGGTTTAACTTTTGTAATTGTTCGTAATTCATCTTATTAAGCTGATTTTTTCTTTTATTCTACCTAGAGCGATCGCACTTTCGCAAGAGGTCTAATGTACTATTAACTTATCTCTTTTAGTACAAATCTTCCATGCGGCGAGATTCAATCTTATACAAACTGTTCGGACGCTCGCCCACTCTACATTTAAGGGTATTATGGTTAACGGTTAACAAATTTGCTACTTTAGATAGGGGTGCAAACAAGAACCGAGAAGCTATACTTCTAACATTAATTAAAGCCTCATTGTGGCACAAAAAAAATGTACGCCCAGACATTGCTAAAGCCGGATGGTCGCAAGCTAACTTTGTATAGCCGCTACCCAATTGCTGAGGGAATTGCGGCCACTAGCCCCAGCAATGAACCAGTGCAGGCTAATCCGCACCTACGGTGGCATCCTTTGCGGGGGGAATGGGTGGCTTATGCCAGTCACCGTCAAGGGCGAACTTTCATGCCGCCCCCTGAATACAACCCACTAGCGCCTACTATTGACCCGAAATTTCCGACGGAACTTCCGCAAGGGCGCTATGATGTAGCAGTTTTTGACAACCGCTTCCCCTCCCTGACACTCGCGGCGCATGATGCCCCTGCGAACATTGTCGAGACTTTACCGGCACATGGCGCGTGCGAAGTAGTAGTTTTTACTCAAGATCCTCTCGCTTCTCTGGGGGGCTTGGAACTAGATCACTTAGAATTGCTGCTGCAAGTGTGGGGCGATCGCACTGCCGCGATCGGAGGTTATCCTGAAATTCAATACGTACTCCCTTTTGAAAATCGGGGTACAGAAGTAGGCGTTACTTTGCACCACCCACACGGGCAAATTTACGCTTATCCTTTTGTACCGCCTGTGCCAGCGAGAATGCTAGAGTGCCAGCAGGCATACTATCAACAACACAAGCGGGGTTTGTTGCAAGATTTAATTCAAAAAGAGATTGCAGCAAACCAGCGAATCATCTATTTAGATGAAGACGCGATCGCATTTGTCCCCGCCTGTGCGCGTTACCCTTACGAAGTTTGGCTGGCGACTATTCAACCAGTTGCTAGCTTTATGGATCTGACTGATAAACAGCGCAAATCCTTAGCTTTAGCATTAAAAACTGTAACTCTTAAATATGACGGTTTGTGGCATCGCCCTTTCCCTTATTTAATGGCATGGTTTCAAGCACCTACTGATGGTAAACCCCATCCTGAAGCGCACTTACACGCTCAATTTTATCCTCCTTATCGGACAAGCGATCGCCTCAAGTATTTAGCCGGAACAGAACTAGCGGCAGGAATGTTTGCTAACGACGCTTTGCCAGAAGAAAAAGCTAAGGAATTACAAGCCGTATCAGTGACAGTTTCTGTTTAAATCGCAAACAAATGTAGCTAGTTTCTCATTCATCGACTGCATAGTAGGGTGCGTCAGAACTAGAAACCCTGGATAATAGTTGTAAAACTTCGTCTGACGCACCCTACAAGTCTGTGTCCTTTGCGGTTAAAAAATCTTTAAATTCCCCTATGAACGAAGAAGTTTCCTCCAAACTAGAATTAATCCGCCAAGCCTTAAAGGAAACAGGCGCAAGCGCACTTCGCCTACGCGGTACAGATTGGTTTGCCTGGGCAACTGCTGGCGGTTCCAATACTGTCTTACTAGCGGCTGAAACCGGAATTGCCGAAGTTTTAGTAACGGCGGAAAATGCTTGGATTTTAACAGATGAAATTGAAGCTCAGCGTTTAAAAGATGAGGAATTGCCAGCCAATTTTGAAGTTTATATCTATCCTTGGGCGGATGTGGCAAAACGGGAAGCTTTTGTGAGAGAAGCGGCTCAAGGGGGAAAGGTAATGAGCGATCGCCCCGCTAACTCCAAAGAGACAGGATTAACTGCTTCTTTACAGAACCACAAACGGGTAATGATGGCAAGTGAATTAGAGCGTTATCGACAGGTAGGACGTAAGGCAAGCGAAGCAATGACGGAGGTACTTTCTGCGGCTAAACCTACATGGACAGAATATCAGTTAGCGGGGGCTGGAGCTGAGGCAATGTGGGCGCGAGGGCTACATCCTACGCTTACTTTAGTTGCTGGAGAAAGGCGTTTGCCACTTTACCGCCATGCTACAGCTACGAAAGAAGTAATTGGGCGGGAAGCGATGCTGGTTTTTTGCGCGAGGGGATATGGTTTGTATGCAAATTTGACGCGATTTGTTTGCTTTGGCTCTTTAAAAACAGAGCAGGCAAAATTGCACAAAGATGTCCGAAAAATTGAAGCAAGGGCTCTGAATTTTTGTCAGCCTGGAAAATCGCTGAATGCAGTTTATAATGTGCTTAAGGATGCTTACGAACAGCAAGGGTATGTTAATGCAATTCGGGAACATCATCAAGGCGGAACTACGGGGTATTTGTCGCGGGAAGTTGTGGCGAATCCAGAAACTAATGATATTTTACAATCAAACATGGCTGTTGCTTGGAATCCTAGTTTAACGGGGGCAAAGATTGAGGATACTTTTGTAATTTTTAACGATGGATTGGAAAACTTGACTTTCGATCCTAATTGGCCGAGTGTGGAGGTAGATGGAAGGTTGCGGCCTGTGCCTTTGGAGGTGGGATAAGTAGAAGGAAGAAGGAAGAAAACTTTAGTTATCTAGGAGAGAAGGAAGAAGGCTTATACAACAAGCTTTTTAGCCATCCGTATCTTACGGTTAATTAAGTGGATTTACTTAATAACGATCGAGACTTACGCAACTGACCCAATTGGTAGGGTGCGTCAGATGCCAAAACCCTGGATAATGGTTGTAAAACTTCGTCTGACGCACCCTACAAGTCGATTTTAATGTGACAGAGGCTTGAGTCTTATATGAATTTTCAAGAAATATTTAATCAAAAGCCAGAAACGGAAGCTAGCGCACCGGGAAGGGTAAATTTACTGGGCGAACATACTGATTATAATGATGGTTTTGTACTGCCTACTGCAATTCCTCAACGTACTACTGTACAACTGGGTTTTAGTAAGGATAGACAGCACCATTTTTACTCGGTTGAATTTAACGATCGCGCGAGTTTTTTTGATAGCGATCGCGCCCCAAAAGGATTTGGCAGCTATATCTTTGGCTGTATTAAACTTTTGCAGGAAGAAGGGTATAAAATACCGACTTTGAATGTGTTTGTTACTTCGTCGGTGCCGATCGGTTCGGGTTTATCTAGCAGTGCAGCTTTAGAAGTGGCAACTCTTAAAGCGGTGCGATCGCTACTAAATTTACCTCTTGATGATGTACGTATCGCTCAAATTGGACAACAAGCAGAAATTCAATATGCAGGTTTAAATTGTGGTATTATGGATCAAATGGCATCAAGTTTAGCTGATACTAATTCAATGCTATTTTTAGATACGCGATCGCTTGAACGTCGAGTAGTACCTTTTCCCGCAGGTGCAGAAATTTTGGTAATTGATAGCGGTGAAACCCATAAGTTAGCTGCTGGTAGCGGCTACAACCAACGCCGCGCTGAATGCGAGTCAGCGGCGCAGATGTTGGGAGTGAAGGCGTTGAGGGATATCACCGATCCGCAAGCGGTGGAAGTTTTGCCGGAACCCCTAAGAAGGCGATCGCGCCATGTCGTCACTGAAGATAACCGCGTATTAGAAGCCGTACAATCTGTATCAGCAAAGCGTTTTGGCGAGTTGATGAATGCTTCTCATGCTAGTCAGCGCGACGACTACGAGGTTTCTGTACCCGCAGTGGATGCGCTAGCAGCTATTTTACAAGAAATTCCGGGAGTATTCGGCGCAAGGCTAACGGGTGGCGGTTTTGGGGGCGCTTGCGTAGCTTTGATTGAAAGTGGAAAAGCGGATGCGATCGCATCTGTGGCGATCGAGCGCTACCATCGTGCAGGGTACAAAGGACGGATTTTGGTTCCCAATCCCGTCATAGCCTAAGTTTAAAACTTAAGTGCAACCGGAATCGATCGCCCAAATTTATGCCTTAACTACTAGGCGCGACTGCTATATTTTATCCATTAATTCTGGCGTGAGTATCAGGCCTCGATAGACTTGCTCGATCGCGAAGCTCAGATTAATGCTTTTTAGTTCTACGGTATCCCCTTCTTTGTAGTTTATAATAATCCATTCTCCTGTCTCTTTTTTGTGATATAAATCCATTTCAATACTGGTGGAGCTAACTAATAA
>NZ_JAQMUA010000362.1:0-36714 GCF_028330895.1 Kamptonema animale CS-326
CTCTTATAACTAAAGTCCTCTGAAGAGGACTAATGAGTTTAATGCCATTTCTTCAGTCCTCTTCAGAGGACTTGATCTGTTAGACAGGGACTTTAGTCCCTGTCGGATTAAGGGTTTGGCGTTAAGTTGACACGAATGGGGAGATGGGTAATAGCAATTACCAATTACCCATTAGCCATTACCCATTACCCATTCCTTAATCACTCTTCTGAAAATAATCCTAATAGAGGGCCGAGCAAGGCTCCGAATACAAATCCGCCAGCGTGTGCCCAGTAAGCAATTCCCCCGCCTTCCATACCAATATTTGCTGGGGCATTCACCGAAGCGACACCATAAAATGCTTGCTGAAGAAACCAAAACCCTAAAAACCAGAAAGCAGATATTCGCACAGTAGTAAAAAATATACCCAAGGGAATTAATGTGAGAACTTTAGCTTTAGGATATCTGAGAATATAGGCTCCCATAACCCCTGCGATCGCACCACTAGCTCCCAAGGAAGGAATCTGAGATGCAGAGGAGAAATACCACTGCGTTAAGGAAGCCAACACACCACAAGCTAGGTAAAATACGATAAATTTGACATGACCTAAACGGTCTTCTACGTTGTTGCCAAATATCCACAGAAATAGCATATTCCCAGCGACGTGAAGAAAACCCCCATGTAAAAATTGGGAAGTAATTAATGTCACCCATTCTGGAAACGGAGATGCTGGTATCGACACCGGGCAGATATCAGTAAGCTGACAAGGAACAACAGCCCAGGAGTAGAAAAATCGAGTTAGTTGCCCATCTGGTAAAGTTAGTTCGTAGATAAACACCAAGATATTAACAGCAATCAGTCCATAGGTGACATAAGGCGTAATAGTGGTGGGATTCTCATCGCGTAAGGGAACCACAGATTTTTCCTCTCGATTAAAGTTTGGGAATTAAGATAACTTATTGGTAGGCGGAATGTCTCCTCTCTAAGGGATGATTAAGTTAGGGAGAAGCCTACCCGCTTTAGGAGATGGGGACAGTGAGGGTGCGCTCCTCTTTCTTGATTTTAAGTTTTCTGCGAATAAGTCAAGTCCTAAGCTGTTACGCATTTAAACAGTCTGGAAATAGGGTTTTAAGGATGGAAATAATCGTAAATTTCCTGCGCTAAACGCGGCCCAATCCCAGGAACCTCAGCCAGTTGTTCTAAAGTTGCCAAACGAATATAGTCAACAGATCGAAAATGTGCTAACAATTGTTTCTGGCGATGATGTCCCAAACCGGGAATTTCATCTAATCGCGATCGCTTCATCCTATCACTTCTGCGATCGCGATGAAAACTCACAGCAAATCTATGAGCTTCATCGCGCAAACGCCGCAATAACTGCACTCCTGGTTGTTCCGAATCAGTGGGTAAAGGCAAAGATTCTCCGGGCAAAAAAATCTCTTCTCGCTGCTTAGCTAAACTCACCACTCGTAATTCTTCCAGCAAATTCATCTCGCGCAAAACTTCCACTACTGCGGACAATTGACCTTTCCCACCGTCAATCATAATTAAATCTGGTTTGTCAACTAGATCGCTAAATCCCTCGGCTTTTTTCCCTCTTTCTTCTTCCTTCTTCTTTCCAAATCTACGACCAATAACTTCCGCTAAACTGGCAAAGTCATCAGAATGACCGGATTTAACTTCAGGATTTTTAATTTTGTAATGACGGTAATGTTGTTTCGCTGGCAAACCATCAATAAATACTACGCGAGAAGCCACTGCATCAGAACCTTGAATGTGTGAAATATCGTAACCTTCTATACGGTGTGGCAATTCTGGCAAATCAAGAATTTCTGCTAAATCTTGCATTGCTTGAGAGTTGCGATCGCCTAATTTTTGCATCCTTGCTAATTCATATTCAGCATTCCGTTCAACCATCTCAATTAATTCTGCCTTAGTTTGCCGCTGCGGTGCGACAATACTCACTTTTCGCCCCTTATGACTGCTTAACCAATCTGCTAATATCTCTCCCTCTGGTAACTCATACTGCACTAAAATCTCAGCCGGAATTTCCACTGATTCTACATTTTGATAATGTTCTTCTAAGACTCGCTGTAAAATATTTCCGGGTTCTATTTCACCAGGAGAGACACTGGGAATCTCAGCAACAAATCCCAATCTTCCTACTAGCTGACCCGCCCTAATTTGGAATAATTGAATACAAGCGTGTCTGTCATCATTAGCAAGTGCGATCGCATCTCTGGAAACCGTATCATCTGGTAAAGATACTTTTTGATCCGCACTCAAAGACTGTAAACCTTTAATTTGATCGCGAATACGAGCAGCAGTTTCAAAATTCAAATCTGCCGCCGCCTGTTCCATTTGCGAATGCAAACTTTCAATTAATTCTTGAGTTCTTCCCTGAAAAATCATCGCGACTTTCAGCATCATTTTGTGATAGTCTTCAACTGCAATCAACCCTTGACAAACGCCAACGCAGCGACCAATATCGTAGTTAATACAAGGTCTGTCTTTAAATAGTGGTTGTGGCCGTTGCCGCAGAGGAAAAATCCGCTTAATTAGATGCAGCGTACTCCGCAATGCGCCTGTATCGACGTAGGGGCCATAATAACGGTCTTTTTGATTGCCAGAAGTGCGTTTGCGGGTAATGAAAATGCGGGGATATTCCTGCGACCAAGTGATGCACAAATAGGGATATTTCTTATCATCTTTCAGCAGGACATTAAAGTATGGTTGATGTTGCTTGACTAGATTAGCTTCTAGTGCTAAAGATTCCGCTTCTGTATCGGTGACAATAAATTCTATTTCGCATACTTGTTGCACCATCATGGCAATGCGGGAACTGATATTTCCACTTTCACGGAAGTAGGAACGCACGCGGGATCTGAGTTTTTTTGATTTGCCGATGTAGAGGATGCGATCGCTTTCATCTCGCATCAAATAAACGCCGGGAACTGGGGGAATTTCCTTGAGGCGGCTTTCTAGGCGTTCGGGATTTTTAACGAGGGGTAACGTTTTAGTGGATGGCATATAAGTTTATAATTTAGGAGTTCCATATACTATTATAACTCGGTTATTTGGGGGCTAAGTGTATCTATATTAAAAGTAAAATCGTGATGTTAAGAGAACGCTGAGACTGGCGAGCAGAAAATAAATTCATTCTTTTCAATCTATCTTTTTCACTACCTCCAAGGCTAACCCTACCACCTCTGCAATTTGCTCATCGCTCAATCCCAACTGTCGTAATTTACCAACCATTTCAATTTTAACTTGATTTGTACCGTCGTGGAAGTCAGGAGTCGAAGGCTGGCTTTTATCTGGGGTAACATTGGGTAGTTCTGAGCAAGCATTGATATAATTAATCGTGTTGATATTTCCCTCAATATTATTACTATTATTGAAAGCAATATTTATAGTTGATTTTCGTTTTAGGACAGATTTAAGATTACGTTTATCAACTGATTCGCCAAAAACATCAGATAACATTTGCAAAAGCTTGTAACCGACATCCTTAGCATGACCCGCAGTACAACCATAACTCTCTGCGATATCAGAATACTTTTGTCGTTTCAGTATTCCCTCGATAATTCCGCGCTGCAAGTCATTTAAACGCTTGCCTGTTTTAGCGCATACCACTTCATCTACAAATTGCAAGATATTGGCAGTGTCCATCAGTAGGGGTGTCAGAGAACTATAGTTAGTATAGCCGACTTTATCCGTCTTTATCCGCCTTTATCCGTCTTTTATCCTAATCTTAGAAATACCCGTCTTTTTCCGTCTTTTTTTCCCTTTGCAGTTTTGAGCGATCGGTGTAGGATACGAAAAAGGATAAAAAGCTGCGTCAATTAGATAAGAACAGTAATTGTCTGTAAGGATTGTCTTTTTGAGATATTGACGGCGATTTAGCCAGGATTTCTAGGTCTGAGAAAATTAATATGAAAAAACTAAGTTTATGGGGGCAAAAACTCAGCCTAATTTTGGGAGGAATTATAGCGGGTTTTTTCCTGGGAGAATTAGCGCTTCATCTGGGGGGAATTAAAGGTATAAAAAAGCCTATCGATCCTGTCTCTTTTAATAGTTACAGATTAGACGATCCCGCTGGTTGGTCATTAAAACCGGGTGCATCTTTCGAGTGGCAGGGTGAAGGCGATCGATCGTTCATCAAAGCGAATAAAGATGGTTTACGCGATCGCGAACATACGAAAGAGAAACCACCAAAAATTTTTCGGATCGCGGTGTTGGGAGATTCCTTTGCCGAAGCTTTACAAGTGCCGATGGAAAATACTTTTTGGTGGAAAATGAGAAAGCAACTCAATAAAGAATGTAGTGTTTTAGGCGATCGCAAAGTTGAGGTAATTAACTTTGGGGTTCAGGGCTATGGGACGGATCAAGAACTAATAACTCTGCGCCATAAAGTCTGGCAATATTCTCCCGATTTAGTGATCTTAGCTTTTCTTCCTGGCAACGATATTATTAATAATTCAAAAGAACTTGAATGGTCTAAACGTAAGCCTTTTTTCGTCTATAAAAATGGGGAATTAGTTCCAGATATGTCATGGCTGAAGATGTCACCAAGAGAACATAATTATTTGGAGTTTTCATCTGTTGATTATCTTCCGACTTGGTTGGTCAATCGTTCACGCATTTTGCGGTTAGTCAGACAAGTGGATTTAAATAATAAGAAACGTCTAGTTGATGCCGCAGAAAAAAAACGAGCCCCTAATAACTTTCAAGAACCTATCGATTTAGTATGGAAAGAGGCTTGGCAAGTGACAGAAGGATTAATTACACTAATGAGTCAGGAAGTCAAGGCAAAAAAGGCAGATTTTATGGTTTTGATTCTCAGTTCAGGACTTCAAGTGAATCCCGATCCTATAGTTCGTCAAACGTATATAAAAAAATTTGGCATTAAGGACTTGTATTATCCTAATCGGAGAATCAAAGCCTTTGGAGATCGCCTCAATATTACAACATTGGATACAGTCCCGCGATTGCGAGAGTATGCAGAAAAAAATAAAACTTGTGTACATGGTTTTCCTAATGCTATGCACTGTGACGGTCATTGGAATAGTCAAGGGCATGAGCAAGTTGGTCAACTTATGGCACAATACTTATGCGATAAGTTCAAAGCAGAGGCTTCGGATTCCACAAAAAATAACGCCATTCTGAAGTAAAATTAATATGATTCTCCTCAAATAAATAATTAAATTATTAACTATTGTGTATAGATCGATGCTATAATAGCAAAAGCCATACATCTCGAGCTTAATCATGTCAACACCAAAACTAGAAGAAAGAGTTGCCCAACTAGAAACAGAAGTAGCGCATCTCAAGAATTTACTTCCCCTCAGCGCTGCTACCTCAAATCCTTGGTGGCAAAAAATTACAGGAACCTTTGCTAAAAGTACAGCATTTGAGGAAGCGATGCAGTTAGGAAAAGAGTATCGCCAATCTTTGCAACAGGATTCCGAACAACTTCCTACAGATTAAAATGTACCTTTTAGATACTGACCATTTAACCATCCTAGAACGGGGCGGACAGTACGCACAACCCTTAGTAGCAAGACTATCCAGTATCAATCCTAATGAAGTAGTAGCTACTACAATTATTACTTATGAAGAGCAAACACGGGGGTGGCTGAGTTATATGGGTACATCCCGTTCTTTAGAGGCTCAAGTAGAAGCATATCGGCAATTACAGCAACATCTTACCAACTTCTGTAACATACCAGTAATAGGTTTTGAAACCGCCGCTGCTTCAACGTTTAAAAGTCTCAAAAAGACCTATCCTCGCCTTGGTTCGATGGACTTAAAAATAGCTGCGATCGCGATCGCTAATAATGCTACGCTACTAACTCGTAATCTTTCTGATTTCAGTCAAATTAAAGGCTTGAAGATTGAAGACTGGACAATTCCTCTATGAATTATCCTTCCTCCACCGCTTAAACAACTCCGACGTAACCAAACCTTGAGGAAAAAAAATCGTCCCCAAAACAATCAACAACCCAAAAATAATCAACCGCGTTTGATAATTTGACTACAAAATCTGCGATAAAAACTTACGAGTCCGTTCTTCCTTCGGGTTTTGAAAAAACTCCTCCGGCGTAGCCTCCTCCACCAATAACCCATCAGCCATCAAGACAATGCGATCGGCAACTTCACGAGCAAAACCAACTTCGTGAGTAACAATTACCATTGTAATCCCTGTTTCAGCTAAACCGCGCATCACGTCCAAGACCTCCCGCACCATCTCAGGATCTAAAGCTGATGTCGGTTCATCGAATAGCATAATTTTCGGCTGCATCGCCAGAGCTCGCGCGATCGCAACTCGTTGCTGCTGACCCCCCGAAAGTTGGCCAGGATACTTATGCGCCTGTGCCAAAATCCCCACTCTTTCTAACAGTTGCATCGCCGCTTCTTCCGCCTGTTTCTTCGGTCGCCGACGCACCCATACAGGCGCTAACATCACATTTTCTAACACCGAAAGATGGGGAAAAAGATTAAATTGCTGAAACACCATCCCCACTTCCCGACGAATTGCTTCGATGTTACGGAGGTCGTGGGAAAGTTCAATTTTATCTATAGTAATCTTACCCTGTTGGTATTCTTCCAGAGCATTAAAAGTGCGGATAAAAGTGGATTTTCCCGAACCTGATGGCCCCATCACTACAACGACTTCGCCCCGATTTACCGTCATGCTAACGCCGCGCAGTACGTGAAATTGACCGTACCATTTGTGGACATTTTCTGCTACGATCGTCGGTTCTTTATTTATTGAATTTTCTGTGTCTACTGCTGTTGTTTGATTTTCCATAATTTTTATTTTTGACCTACACCTAAAGTTTGCTCTAATTTGCGACTTGCCAATGACATTGAGTAACAAAATACCCAATAAATAACACCAATAAATACATAAACCTCCGCATAGCGACCAGAATAAGCAGGATTTGCTAAAACGCTTCGAGATATACCTACTAACTCTAATATTCCAAACAGAGAAAGTAAGGAAGTATCTTTAAATAACCCAATAAATTGACCGACAATCGCCGGAATTACTGCTCGTAAAGCTTGGGGTAGTACAATTAATAAAATTACCAGTGGTTTATTTAAACCAAGCGATCGCGCGGCTTCTATCTGTCCGCGCGGTACTGATTGCAACCCCCCCCGCACATTTTCTGCCAAATAAGCAGCACTAAATAAAGTTAAAGCTGCAATTGCCCTCACTAATCGATCTAACTTGGGAGCACCTGGCGGCAGAAAAAACTGCAACATTACTTGTCCTAAAAATAAAATCCCAATTAATGGTAAACCTCGGACAATTTCAATATATAATATTGAGAAATATTTGACCACTGGCAAACTACTCTGTCGTCCAAGTGCCAGCAAGACTCCCAGGGGAAAAGAAAGGGCGATACTAACAACTGCGGCAAATAGAGTTAACATTAACCCTCCCCAGTCATTTGTTGGCACTTCTTTTAAACCTAAACCGCCTTTAATTAACCACAAAATTACAGGAAACGAAAATACCCAACTCAGCGGCAACCAGCGCGTTACTTGAGGATTAATTTGTCTACCAAAACTATAACTGGCAGCGGCAATAATTATATTTCCTAATAGCCAGATGCGGGATGTTAAGTCAGTAGGAAAAAGTAAGGCAGCAGTAATGCTGGCACCTAGCACAATTAATAAAGGGCGATTCCAGAGGCTAACTTGCCGATTAAAATTACCCCAAGTCAAACCGCCAAGCAAGGTAATTATTCCCACGATTATCCACAGCCGCCAGTGTAATTCACGGGGAAATCTACCAGCAAAAAATAGCGGTAAGTTTGCTTCAATTACCCGCCATTGAGCTTTTGTTGTTACCCAAATCGCAAATCCTTTAAGGGATTGAAAGATGACAATTAAAGAAACTACCGTCAGCAGGCTGTTATACCAGCTACTAAATAAGTTTTTCCTCGCCCAATTCCAAGGCGTAGGCGATTCGCTGACTGGTGGTAATAAGGGGGCAGATTCCATCTGGTTTTAGTTGGTGGTTTTGAAGGAGGGACAAAGTATTGAGGTAGAAAGTCTGAAGACTGCAAGTCATAAATTATCTGCCGGAATACTTCATTCCTGCTGAGTTGTTCGTTTTACCTTTCTTTAATTTGCACGCTTCTATTATATAAGTTCATCGCGATAGCAATGCTTAAACTAATAGTAAGATATGTCACCATAATTAGCAACATTACTTCGACTACGCGCCCTGTTTGATTAAATGTAGTGGAGGCGACAAAATATACATCTGGATAGCCAATGGCAACTGCCAAACTAGAATTCTTTGCTAAGTTGAGATACTGACTGGTTAACGGCGGAATAATAACTCGCAAAGCTTGAGGTAAAATCACCAAGCGCATCATTAATCCCGACTTTAATCCTAAAGCCTTTCCTGCTTCCCATTGCCCTTGAGGTACCGATTGAATTCCCGCACGCACAATTTCAGCAATAAAACTGGCAGTATAAAGGGTTAATCCTGTTAGCAATGTGGCAAATTCAGGAGTTAGTCTCAATCCACCTTCTATTTGTGTCCTTTCTATTACTCTGGGAATATCTAGGGTAAAGGGGGGATTTTTAGTAATAATAAAAGCTATAATTGCTATTAATAAAATCGCACCGCAAGCCCAAATAAATTGTCTGCCAGCCGCGCCTGTTTCTAGCCTAACACGAGTGCGCCATCGCCACAGCCAAACCGCAGCTAAAATACCAACAGCTAGTAAAATTAACCATAATCCTGTACCTGGATTACCTGCTAACCAAGGGATAGCTATACCCAGATTTGTCAAATAAAATGAGCCTAAGAATGGCGTACTACTTTCGAGTCTTGGTAGTGAAATAAAAACTGCAAAATACCAGAAAAATAATTGCAGTAGTAATGGTGTATTTCGTAAAATCTCGACGTAGATCATTGCTAAGTTACGCACTAGCCAGTTGTCGGAAAGTCGGGCAATTCCGACTGTCAATCCGACAATTGTGGCGGTAACTAAGCCCACACTCATTACCCGAAAAGAATTTACTAAACCTACTAACATCGCCTGAGCAAAACTGTTAGATGGATTATAAGGAATAATGCTCTCACCAATGTCAAAGGATGCTTGGGAACCCAGAAAGTCAAAGCCTAAATTGATGCCTAACTGTCGCAAATTAGCAGTAAGATTACTCCAAATAATTGCGGCAAATACTACTACCAAGATCGCTGCGATCGCTTGACCGGCAATTTTCCAGAATCGGTCATCTCGCAACAATTTAGATAAAGCTCTAAAATTAAGTAAGTTTGGCAAATTACGACCCCGATTATTCATAATTTACACCATGATAAGTAGTCTTGAGTAGTTACAGTTAACTGTTAACTGTTAATTGTTAACAAAAAGTTGGGCTTCGCTTAGCTTGACCCAACTTACATTCTAAAACCTTCTTCCTTCTTCCTCCTGCCTTCTACTTAGCGAAATGGTGGCGAATAGAGTAAACCGCCATCTTTCCACAATCGATTTTGTCCGCGATCTAGCTTAAGTGTACTGCTCGGGCCAAGATTCCGGTCATAAATTTCACCGTAGTTGCCAACTTTTTTGATAGTGCGGAGTGCAAAATCATTAGGTAGACCAAGACCTTTTCCTAAATCTCCTTCAGTTCCGATCAAACGTTTTACATTAGGATCTGTTGTAGTTGTTGCTAGTTGATCGATGTTTTTAGAATTGATGCCTAAATCTTCTGCTTCTATTGTAGCGTAGACTATCCATCTTACCGCGTCCGCCCATTTGGAATCTCCACTACTAACGGCGGGTGCTAAAGGTTCTTTCGACATCACTTCATTTAAGATGATGTGTTGATCTGGAGTCGGTAAAATAGTGCGTTTTGATACTAATTGAGAGCGATCGGCCGTGACTCCTTGACATCGACCTTCTTGATAGGTTGCGAAAGTAGCATTGACATCTTCAAACACAACGGGCGTGTATTTGATGCCAAGTTTCCGCATTTGGTCGGACAAGTTTTGTTCGGTACTTGTACCTGTTTGAACGCAAATAGATTTGCCGGCAAAGTCTTTTAAAGTTTGGATACCGCTATCTTTTTTGACCATAATGCTCTGGCTGTCGTAAAACACGACGGGCGCGAATTCTAGACCGGTTGAACCGTCGCGGGAGAGCGTCCAAGTGGTGTTGCGGCTAAGAATATCGATTTCGCCTGACTGTAAAGCTGTAAATCGCTCTTTAGCGTTGAGGTTGCGGTATTCTACTTTTTCAGGATCGTCAAATAACGCGGCGGCGATCGCTCTGCAAATTTCCACATCTAGCCCAGAGTATTTGCCTTTTTCATCGACAAAACTAAACCCTGGTAATTGACCGCTAACGCCGCAAATCAGCGTACCGCGACTGATAATCTTATCTAATCGACTCTGAACTTGGGGAGTGGCGGAGCTAGTTGTCGCCACTCCTCCCTGTCCTACTTGTCCAGATGGGCCGCCGCAAGCCGTGAGGGGGGCCGTCATTAGTATTGCTGTGAGTAGCATTGAAGCGCATTTACGCATAGTTTTAGATAATAATGATCTAGAAAGTTCCGAAGCCATAGGTACGACGAGTTTGCTCGTACCTGGCAGAATAGCCTCAAGCTTTGTACTCGATCTTTTAATCTTATAGGCTTTTGAGAGGATTGCGATCGCGCATTGCCAGTAAATACCAATTGCATCTGAAGTTGTAAGCTGATTAAACCCCTGGTTGTCGCCCTCCCCCAAAATTCACAGAACTATAGAGGGTAGTCGATGCAGTGTATGATTACGGAGAAATGATAAAGGTTAAATTGTCAGGACTTACGCATCATTGACTAAAATTTTGTCGAAATGAATGCTGTTGGGTCGCGATCGCAGCCAGAGGTCAGGCAAATTAAATTCAAAGCAGCTTCTCTAAACTTACTTTTGTTTGAGGATAAGTATTGTAATATCATCATAAACCCTTTGTTCCCCAATATGCTGCCGAACGTCGCTGATGACAGCATCCCTAATTTCAGCAGTAGAAGCTTCGTAGTTTTGCTTTACTACCTCAATTAGCCGCTCTAAGCCATATTCCATTTTATTGATGTTCAGAGCCTCAGTGATGCCGTCAGTGTAGAGTACCACAACATCACCTGTATTCAACTTCACTTCTGTAGAAGCTACAGTATCGGCAATATCTTCCAATAATCCGATGGGAAAACCCAATTCTACCGTATCAATGCGCTCAACTTCGTGACTAGAGCGCACGACAATTACCTCTTCATGTTGCCCGCTTAATGTCAAGACCCGATCGTTATAATCCAATAATACCAGGGTCATATTTTTATCAGAGTTCATCCGCTCTAAGTTCTTATAAATGGTGCGATTGAGAAGAGAGAAAAACTCTTTTGCCTCGATAAATTTAGCCTCTAGTAGCGTTCGTACTGCTGTCTGCACCATCAGCATTAACACTCCACTTTCTAAGCCGTGTCCCGTCACGTCACCGATAGCAATTTTAATGCGATCGCCACACTTGAGCACATCGTAGTAGTCACCTCCGATTTGATCCGCAGGCTCCATAAAACCTGCAATTTCTAACCCATCTATTTGTAATAGTTCTGATTTTTTAGGCAGGATCATTTGCTGAAGACGGCGCGTTACTTTTAGCTCAGCAACCATGCGGAGGTTTTCAGCTTTCAGACAATCATTGAGCAGATTGATTTCTTGACTATAGTTAGCTAATTCGGTGTTAGCTTGCCTGATTAAATACGTAATATAAATAGCAACAGCGCTGGTAGATCCCCCTAAAGCCATTAGAGGCGCGACAAAAGGAATCCACCAACCTAGTAAGAAAGATAGATATGAACTTACAACCAGAAGACTCGCTGCTAGCCCAAGAATTGCTATCTTTTTTTTGCGCGCGATGCGCCGATTAAATAGTTTTTGAGACTGTACTCCCCAAGTGAGAATAGCACCTAAAAAACACCATTTTATAATCCACAGTGATTGTAGTGGTTCAGACCAAACTTGAATCTGAGATCGTCCATCCAGTGCTGCACTTAAAATTTGGCTGGTTAAATTGGCATGAATAATCACTCCCGGCATTCTCTCTGGAAAAGCAGTAAATGAACTGCTGTAGGGAGTGAAGAAATTATCGTTGATACTGGCTGCGGTTATCCCGATTAAAACTAAGCGATCTCTCCCCCAATTTGCAGGCATTTGTCCCTTAAGAACTTGCATCATAGAGAAGGTTTTAAAATTCTTTTGCGATCCTCTATAATTGAGCATGATTTGATAGCCGCGATCGTCAGCCCGAATATAACCGCCGTCGTTCTTTGCAAAAGGAATAAATTTAGCTTTTCCTAATTGATAATAGCGTTTATTTGCATCCAGTTCTTGCAGCTCAATTCCCTCACGTTCCAAATATTTTAATGCCAGCTTTACACCTAAACCTAGCACTGTTTCACCTGATTGAGACTCAAGAGAAATCAAGCCCCGGCGAACTTTACCATCGGCATCTAATACCAGATCCGCAGCAGCAATCCGATCTAATTTATTCAAGCCTTGAGGTGGATTTACCTCCGGCCCGTATCCATCTCCTACTAACTTTTGAACGCCAATTAGATTCGGAGTTGATTTGAGCGCTTCCATGAGTTCTTCATGGCCAGGCTGTACGGGTAAGTCCCGATATAAATCCATACCAATAGCACGGGGTTGCTGTTGGTGGATCTTATTTATAACTTTTGCTAAAATCGCATCGGGAATTGGCCATTGCCCAATACTTCTAATTGAAGCTTCATCAATAGTAACTATGACAATACGGGAGTCGGGAAGTTCTGGGGGACGCAGGCGGAACCACTGGTCAAGGGCGGCCCATTCTAACATTTGAAACAGTCCTAAAAACCTCAAGACAATGATTAAAGTTGCTAATGATGGAGCTACCAATAATACTATGCGCCAACTACTTATAAACTGTTGGAGTTTAACGGCATTTTTCATTAGCGAAATGTTAAAATTGAGGTTGGGTTCGGTAATCGATTATTGGGAATTGCGAATTGTTAAATTGAAGAAGAATGCAAAATAAATCCTTCAGAATTCAGGATAAATTTTTCTGCATTCTGCTCTTCTAGATAACTAAATTTTTCAGCATAGCAGCCTTCTGGCTTAGCTTTTGCCTTTAGCCTTCTTTCTTGTTCCCAAACCCTACTCTAATTTAATTTCGCTTCTGTTTTTTAACTTTGAGCTTGACAGCAGTTGGCTAGAGGTATTTGGCTAAGTTCGGCTAAGCCGACAGACTGGAGGAGTTCCTGCCATTCAGCAGCAATGCTGGTATCATCAGGGCGCGATCGCTTTAATTCGGCTAATGTTGCTACAGTGTCATACCAAAATCCATTTTGAGCATAGAGTCTTGTTTGCTGTAGGAGATCTGCACCCTCTAGTTGACTGCGGAGGTTAGGATTAACGTCGGCGCGTTGCAGCCATCCTCCCACCACGATATCTCGTTGGCGGTTGGCTGGATCGCAAATTAGAGCGACACTCCACTTATAGCGTTTGCCGATCGCTAACGGCTCTACACTACTTGGCACTTTAAAGCTAACAATCCCAGGTTTATCATTAAGTGTAACGGTAGTTTGGTAAATTCCGTTCGAGTTTTCATCCCACAAAACAAACTCAGCTTGTACAGATTTAAATTCGGGGATTTTGACGAGTACGGTTGGATAAGCTGCTGCGGTGAATTCTGCATCTGTAGCAGGAATTAAGGCTGCGATCGCCCCTTTAGGCCCTTGACCTAACGATGTTACTCCTGCTGGGGAACATAAGCCGCGCGATGCACCCCCTGCGGTGCGATCGGGGCTACCTTTCGGTTGGAATGTAACACTTGTGGCTGGTGCGATCGGCAACAGTGTCAGTCCTGCAAACAGGGGGACTGCCAATCTGTACAAAAACGGGCGAGAAAACTTCTGAATATTCATAGTTAAAGACCTTACAAAGTGGACTTCTTTAGGCGATCTGGACTTGCGACAATTCTTAACCTTCGTTAACTTTCCTACGATGCTAGCCTTGGAAAAAAACTAGCTATATATAATATTATGCTCACTCTAGCTCAGCCTGACACATTTCGCCTATAAATCTTCTAATACCAAGTTCAAAAAAGAATGGGGAGATGGGGAGATGGGGGAGATGAGGAGATGGGGAAGATGGGGGAGATGGGGGAGATGGCGGAGATGGGGAAGATAGCAATTGCAGGACTTACGCAACCAACCAAAGAAACCGGGTTTTTTGACGAAAATACTTCGTTTTGACCCACAGATTCTCTAAAAAACCCGGTTTCTGGAACTCCCTGCGTCAGTCCTAAATTAGCAATTAGCAATTAGCAATTAGCCATTAGCCATTAGCCATTACCAATTACCAATTACCAATTACCAATTACCAATTACCAATTAGATTATTGCCAATTACCGACAATTACAAATGGTGCCCAGAAATAAGGATTTTGATATTGCCGGTTTTCCATTACCGCTAATTGAGCATTGCGAAGAGCTTCAGCTTTACTAATTTTCGACTTAGCAAGCTGTCGATAAAATTCAGTCATAAAAATAGCCGTAGCTTCATCACTGACTTGCCAAAGAGTTCCCAAAGTGCTGCGAGCTCCCGAACGAATTGCAATCCCAGCCAAACCTAAAGAAGCGCGAGTATCGCCAGAAGCCGTTTCACAGGCGCTCAAAACCAGTAACTCGATGGGTAAAGCCTTCTCACCGCTGCGCGATCGCAATAATCGATCTAACTCCTTAACATTCACTCGCTCATCCCAAGTCAAAATGAAAGTATCCGCCGCATTCGAGCTAAATTGACCGTGAGTTGCTAAGTGAACAATCGGAAAAGAAACTGATTCGAGTCTCGATTGTAACTCCTTGCTAATAAACTGCTCGTTCAAAATTGAGCTAGTGGGTAGCACATCTGCAATCTGCTGAACTTCACTTGCTACTCCTGGTAAAGCGGAGAAACCTTGACGCGCTTCTGTCAAGCCAGCAGTTAGCACTTGTAATTTTACTTTTGTCAGCGATTGCGCCTCTAGTAATTGCAGTCCCGGCGTAAGGGCAATGGTATATTTTTGCAGTAAATACTGTTGACCATCATATAAAGCTGCCATCGGCAGATTTCGCAAATAGCCATCCAAAACAAATACTAGAGTTTTAATGCCGCTAGAGGCAAAATCCGCATCAGCAGGGCGGATTAACCAGTCGTATACTTCTTGAGCAATGGGTAAACGCTCGCTGAGAGCAGAAGTTTGCCTCAAAGAATTTCGCATTCTTCTGAAGGTAGTTTCTAGCTGTTCCTGAGATTTGACAACGCTATAGTGGCGAAGAGGTTTACCGGGGATGGAGACGATTACTTCTAGGCGATCGCTTAAAATAATCGGGTAGATTACAGCCGCAGTTGGATCGACTTCATCAATCGCTTTGGGTTTCGCATCCGCACAAGCATCGCGGAAAAAGTTGTCTAATTCCGCTAATTGTAAAGACTCAATGGTTTGGCGAGCAAATTTGAGTTTATCTTGGCTGGGGGAATCTTCTTTTAAAAGCAATCCCACCAATTCTCGATAGACAGGTTCCACGCTTTCTCGGAAAGAAAATTGCACTTCGGGATTGACTGTCACCAAATCGCCCCGCAGAGCAGATAAGATTTTTACGGCTTGGCTATATTGTGCGATCGCATCTTCTGTTTTTCCCTGAGCTTTCTTAATGCGCCCCAGTTGCCAAAGTAATTGGTAGGCAATATCAGGAGATTGAAATGCTGGTGCTAAACCCAGAGCCTTAGTTGTGAAAGTTTCTGCCTTTGATGGCTGTTGCTGAAGTTCGTATAACTTGCCCTGAGCCGCCAGAATATAAGCTTGAATGCGCGGATTGCCTAAGATAGTTGCCTGTTCGCTGGCTTGATTCAGAATGCTTTCAATTGCGATGAATAGCGGCGTTATTTGCGATGACTGCGAGAGTTTCATCAAGCTTTGAGCCACGTTAATTTGAGCGTAGATTCCAGCCTGATTGGATGGAATCTGAGTCATTTTAGGTTTGATCGACGTTCGCCAGATTACCTCTGCCTCTGCCCAATCTTTCCTGTCTACCAAGAGGCTAAGCTGGTTTAAGTTAGCCTGAAGCTCAGTATCCCTGTCGGTTGTCAGTTTTACAGCTTGGTTATAAATTGCGATCGCCGATTGCTCGAACTCGTTACGCTCTTCTGCGTTTAAACCAGGGTTGTTACTTTGAGCCCGTACTGTATTACCTAGATTCAGGTAAATCGCAGCTTGTTCTTGCGGGATATTTAATTGTTCAGATGCTTGTAAGCCAACTTCTAGCACTTCCTGAGACTGATTCAATTGACCCAAAACTAGCAACACATGACCTAAAGCATTGGTAGCCCGCACATTTTCCAGGGAAACAGGCTGATTTTTCAAGGTTTGCAAACCTTCTTTGGAAAGTTCGCAGGTTTG
Organism: Kamptonema animale CS-326; assembly: GCF_028330895.1. Classification (NCBI taxonomy): domain Bacteria; kingdom Bacillati; phylum Cyanobacteriota; class Cyanophyceae; order Oscillatoriales; family Microcoleaceae; genus Kamptonema; species Kamptonema animale. Next base: position 16,465 of record NZ_JAQMUA010000362.1, read on the forward strand.
CGCTTCCAGCTTTAAGGTAGTTAATAGGGTTTTGCAAGCTCTGGGGTAAAGTCCGAGCGCTTGCAGAGCAAAGCTTTGGCTAATCTGATTTTGGATTAATTGCTGGGGAGCTTCAATTTTCTGGTAAATTTTACCAGATTCAATCCAAGTATCGAGGGCATCTTGAACCCGCCCCCGTTCTAGTTGTATTTGTCCTTGGATATCGTGAGTTTGAGCTAGAATGCGCTGCTGTTCAAGGGTTTGGGATTGCTGTTGTAGCAGAGATAAACTAGAATTCAGAGTTTGCTCTGCTGCTTCCCATTGTGAGAGTTGCCCGTAAGTTGCAGCTAAATTGGTCAAAGCCATTGCTTGATTGAGGCGATCGCTTTGTGCTTCAAAGCTTTTTGCTGCTTGTTGCAATAGAGGCGCGGCTTCTGAGTAGCGATCGCGATCGTAGAGAGCGCGAGCTTGTTGGATCAGTTGCATTGCTCCTGGTGGCTGCATCTGAGCCACTGCGGGCGGGATGGCAAGGGCTAACAGAAGTGAAAGCAACAATAAAAAGGCAAATTGTCTGTGCGATCGCGTGATTTTCATACAATTTAGAGTTAATAAACTTACTATTTGCTAATCTCGAAAACCATTACCTCTAGGATTCAACCTCCGCCTCTATCTCTTCAAACTTGACTTTATTATACACATCTGCCAGGGAAATCTCAAAAGGTACTGAATTGAGAGCGATCGCCTCATCTTCTGCATCATACTCTCCAAATGACCAACGTTTTTTTCCGGTCTTATAAAACTGTTCTATGTAAATTTTAGTTTGATCGACTAAGATGTACTCCTCAAAAGTAGGAATACTCCGGTAATAATCAAACTTATCGCTCTTATCATATCCCTGAGTAGACTTAGACAAAACCTCCACAATCACTTTTGGATTCATAATCGTATCAGTGCGATTATTAAAATATTCTGGCTCTCCTACCACCACCATCACATCTGGATAAGTGTAAATGCGTTTCTTCGGTATCCACAGCCGCACATCACCCATATAAACTCGGTAATCTAATTTCTTGAAAGCAAAATTTAGCTCGGCATAGAAATTACCAGCTATCTGATTGTGATTAGTAGAGCCGCCTGTCATCGGATAAATTTCCCCGTCAATGTATTCGCTTTTATAGTCTGCTACTTCCTCTAGAGCCAGATATTCCTCTGGCGAGTAGTATCGCTGTTCGGTAACTTGCATAGTTTTATTTTTCCTTAAAGTCTCTGGTTGACATTTTTTTCCTTAAGGTTATACCAGATTATATTTAGCAAAGTATCTATTTACTAAAAACAATGGTTTTCTCTCCCCTTATACAGTCTTCAATTAGTGAAGTCTAACCTATTAATTGCTAATTAGCAATTACTAATTAGCAATTACCACTTACACTACCAAAATTTTAACGCGGAATGCAGGTTGCCATCGGTTGCAGACTGCGAGTAGAAGCACCACCACCTGAATTATATGCTACCAGCGTTACTTGCTCTCGCTCATCGATCGTCCAACCTTGAGCGGGGATAACTGCCTGTGGCTGAATGTCTATTTCTGCCTTTTTATCTTCTATCTTCTGGCTTCCAGTTGTCACTGGTTCCACCCAGTTTAACTGTCTGGAATTGTTGCTGAGGACATCATTAGGATTCGGTGGCACTCCTCCTTTACCAGTAATAGTAAACTCGTTTCCTGCCCTTTCCGTACAGGGATTAGCCGCAATTAATGTCGCAGGGTCAACTACATTTTGCGGCAAAGCTACTAATCCTTGAGCGGGATTCACACCAGTAGTGCTAAATGTTACCGCCCCTTGTAAAGCCGGACCAGACTGTTGAGAAATAGCCGCGATATCGCTACTAGCAATTAAAGAAGTTGGATTCACTTGTAAAGCAGCAAATTCAGTGTCGGTTAATCCTAAACTACTTCTAGCTTGTTCCCGGCTAACGGCTGTGAAACCAAAAATATTGGGTACATTCACCGTAACTTGACCCCCCCTAGCAGTACGTGCATTAGCGGTAATATCGCTATTTTCATTAGGTAAAGTAGCCAGAATATCGCTATTAATTCTGATATTTCCACCGTCAGAAATACCTGCATCGGTTGTAATTCTGCTGCCGCGCCGCAACTGGATATCTTGCGCTTGAAGGTTAATATTTGCTCCCGTACCGGAGACAGTCGTGCCATCAATTATGCCTCTACGATCCAGAGCGATCGAGTCTGCAACCACGTTAATATTACCGGCACGCCCCGATCCCAAACTCCCAACATTAATCGTGGCCCCATCTCGAATAGTTAACCTGGGGGTAGTCACGCTGATATTTCCTGCCGCGCCTGTGGGGGGGGGAAGTTGGAATACAGCCTGAAGCAAAATATCTCCAGAAGCGGTTGCTATGCCGGAACTAGACAAATTATCGTTAGTTCCCGTTAGTTCCACCGACTCCGAAGCGTTGATAATAATGTTTCCCCCCTGTCCTTCACCTATAGTAGAGGCCCCTATTGCTGCTGTACCTTGAACAATCAATCGCTTAGTGTTAATCCTCAAGTCCCCAGAGTTACCACTCGCAACAGTCCCAGTAGCTAATTGAGTGCGAGCAGCACGAGCAGCGGATATGCTGTCGTTTGTACTGCTGCCAATTATCGTCAGGGAGTCGGTGGCATTGATAGTAAGGTTTCCACCCCGACCAGCAGAAGGAATTACCCTATCTGTTGCTGTGATCCCGCTTGTAGAGGTGATAGATGTCCCTCCTTCTACGATTAGAGAGCGTGTATTAATCTCTATGTTTCCCGCGTTTCCCGTACCGCCAATAGTGTTAGTGGTAATCCCAGTACCAACGGGGCTATCTGGTCGGTACTCTGTGAGTACCACTGAGTCAGAAGCTCTCACGGTTAAGTTTCCGCTATTGCCTGCACCCACAGTTGCGGATGATATGGCTGACCCATTACGGACTGTTAGCTTCGCGGTATCAACTGTTAAATTGCCTCCACTGCCTTGATTTATAGCAGTGGTGAGTATGCCAGATTCGCTGACTTCGACTGATTCAGAAGCTCTAATTGCCACATCCCCCCCAACTCCTGCACCATCGCTGAGGTCGATCGCGATCGCACCTTCTCGGAGGTTTAGCTGCTTAGTATCAATTGTAATATTCCCCGCTGTGCCCGCGCCCACAGTCCCGACAAATATGCCGCTTTGCCGATTGGAGAAGTTAGAGTTTCCACTTGTGCCTGCATCGAGGATAGTTTGTTTAAAGAAATCAAATCCAGTTCCTTTGATTTCTACAAAATCAGCGGCCCGGATTGCAACATTGCCGCCGTTTCCTGTAGCGATCGTGCTAGTTGAGATCAAGCCTTGGTCTAAAATTCTTAACTGTGCTGCATCTACGGTAATATCGCGGCCGTCAATATTTCCCAAGGTATCGGAAAGGAGAGAAGCGCGATCGCGCAAAATCACTTCTCCTCCTCTAACTGCGATCGCACCTCCTCCTGGCCCACTGGCTGTCACCGCTGATAATCCTGATAAGTCAATCTTCCCAAAATTCGCAATATTTGTATAATCCAAACCTAATCCGATTGGCGAGATATTGAAGCTTACTACACCCGGACTTGCCACACTTCCTAATTGAATGTTGCCGCTAAAAGCGCTAGCAAAACCATTATTAAAGGTTAAATCGCCTCCCACCAATGCTAAGGTTTGACCGGGAGGAACTGCTAAACCAACTGGTAGTTCTGTGCCTTCAATAACTTGAGTGACGCTAGAAGCATTGACAATTGCACCCGGATTTTCTCTAAATCTCAAACCCACAGGAATATTAATCGCTAATAATGGCACTGCATTAGCATCGGCGGCACTAAATTCAAAGCCATTATCAAAGAAAATACCGCTACCAGTTGAACCGATAAAAGAGCCGCGTAAATCTAACCGCGCATTGGGGCCAAATACAATCCCTCTGGGATTAAGTAAAAATAAGTTAGCATTGCCTTGCACTCCCAACACGCCTAAAATATTGGAAGGATTACCCCCTGTAACGCGAGTAAAAATATTCAGAATCCCGTTAGGATTCGCAAAATATGCTCCTCGCCCTTCACCTACATTAAATTCGCGGAAACTGTGAAACAAACTGACACCGCGATTTGCACCGCCTTCAATTCTATCTGAGGGTAAATTGTTAATAGTTGCCGGCACTGTGCGCGAACTTTCAGCACCTAAGCTATTATCGGGAATAATTTGAGCAATGGCGGGCAAAGGAAACAGCAGTAAGAACGCAAAAAATAGGGCAGAAGATTGGCGGGGCATCTTTTAGTTCCTGTTAATTTAGTATTCAGAACAAGCCTGTAGATAGCTAAAACTTGAAGAGTACCTATGGGGCATTCGTGTCAACTTAACGCCAAACCCTTAATCCGACAGGGGTTAAAACCCCTGTCTCAAAGAGCAAGTCCTCTGAAGAGGACTGAAGAAATGGCCTTAAACTCATTAGTCCTCTTCAGAGGACTTTAGTTATTTAGACAGGGACTTTAGTCCCTGGCGGGGTTTGAGCTTAAGTTGACACCAATGCCTATGGGGGTACGCAAACACCTATTAATTTTGGACTGCGAGCAGAAGCACCACCACCTGCATTATATGCTACCAGCGTTACTTGAGCTCGATCGTTTATCACCCAACCTTGAGCGGGGATAACTGCCTGTGGCTGAATGTCTATTTCTGCCTTTTTATCTTCTACCTTCTGACTTTCACTGACCACTGGTTCCACCCAATTAAACTGTCTGGAATCGTTACTAAGAACATCATTAGGATTCGGTGGTACTCCTCCTTTACCAGTAATAGTAAACTCGTTCTCTTCCCCTTCAGTGCAGGGATTAGCCGCAATTAATGTCGCGGGGTCAACTACATTTTGCGGCAATGCGATCAATCCTTGAGCCGGATTCACCCCAGTAGTGCTAAATGTCACCGCTCCTTGTAAAGCGGGACCAGCCTGTTGAGAAATAGCGGCGATATCGCTAGTAGCAATTAAAGAAGTTGGATTCACTTGTAAAGCTGCAAATTCAGCATCAGTTAATCCTAAACTGCTTCTAGCTTGTTCGCGTGTCACGGCTGTAAAACCAAAAATATTCGGGACATTCACCGTAACTTGACCGCCCCTAGCAGTACGCGCATTAGCAGTAATATCGTTGTTTTCATCGGGTAACGTAGCCAGAATATCGCTATTAATTCTGATGTTTCCACCATCAGAAATACCTGCATCGCTTGTAATTCTGCTACCGCGCCGCAACTGGATATCTCGCGCTCTAAGATTAACATTTCCCCCGCCGCCAGAGTCAGTAGAAGCATTGATAATAGATTTATTTTCCAGAGCAATTGAGTCAGCTCTAATATTGATATTACCAGCCTGTCCCGTTCCTAACGCCTGAACGTTCACCGTTGCGCCATCACGAAGCGTCAATTGATTAACATTCAAATTCAACGAACCCGCATTCGCCGTCGCATTAGGATTCGTCAACAGATATAAAAAGCCAACGGAAGCCTGAATAGCACTGCTAAATACACCAGGATTCCCATTACCAATGAGTTCCACTTTTTCTGCATCAATTGTGACGTTAGCTGCATCTGCTGTACCAAAAGAACCAGCAGAAATAACTCCCCCACCCCGTAGCGATAACAGAGGTGTGGAAATGTAGATATCCCCTCCTCGATTGGATGAGTAGGTGTCGCTGGTGACAAAACTACTACTCCGATTGCCATTCGCCAAAACTTCAGAGACACCTCCTATTGCTATCGATTCACTAGCTCTAATGGTTAAATTACCTCCCAAGCCTCCAGTCGTATTTAATAGTTGACTACCAATCGCTACACCACTCGATGAGGTAATTCCCGCGCCATTAGAGATAGTTAATTTCTTGGTGTCGATGGTAATATTTCCGGCATTTCCATTCTGACCGAGAGCGCTTGTGCTAATCACAGTTTGCACGGCACTACCAGCGGGAGTACGTAAGATTTCTAATGATTCATTCGCTTTAATATTGATATTTCCTGATGCTGCACCACTGCGAGTAACGCTAGCGATCGCAGCACCATCACGCACTCTCAAACGTTCTCCTTCAAAGCTAATGTTTCCGCCGATGCCTGTACTCCCCACAAGTGTGCCACTGTTAATCCCAGACCCAGCTAGATCGAACTCTGTGGCACGGATGGTGACATTTCCGCCATTTCCACTGGAAAATGTAGAGCTACCTATTACGCTACCGTTATTTATCAGCAGTCTTCCCGTATCAATGGCGATCGTGCCTGCGACTCCCGTGCCCAGAGTACCACTGCTCAAAACAATTTGCGGAGCTAAAGGGTTGGCTGTTCCAGATATTAAATAATTCTGTAAAAACTGTTGATAACTCTCAAATCCAATGCCGATCATTTCTACTGAGTCAGTAGCGCGGATGTTGATATTGCCGGCAGCCCCATTTCCCAGAGCTAGAGTGTAAATTTGCGACCCATTCTCGGTTCGCAATTGTTGGGCATTGATGTTAATACCTCTACCATCAATATTTCCGAAGGTAAGGGCTAAAATTCGCGAACCGTTAAGGGTGACATTTGAACCCATGATGTCTATTCTGCCACCTTCTAATCCGCTTGCATTTATAATTGAATCAGAGAGTTCAATATTGCCAAAGTTCTGAATATTGTCATAGTTTAAATTTAAATCTATAGGTAGTGGTTCAACTTTCACGACACCTGGACTTTTGATACTGCCCAGAATAATTTGACTGCTATAAGCTGTTAAATTGCCTCCTTGCAGTTGAATATCTCCACCAATGAGCGCTAAAGTTTTACCGGGATCTACTGCTAAACCGACTTTGTTCACAATAGGAATTTCTATGGGAAGTGGTGGCAAGCTTGGCAGTTCGCCCACCACTTTTGACTGATTGACAATTGTCCCAGGATTTTCTCTAAATCTTAAACCCACAGGAATATTAATCGCTAACAATGGCACTTCTTGGGGGTTAGTGCTGCTAAATTCAAAGTCATTATTAAAGAGAACGCCGCTAGCACTTGATGCTAAAAATGAACCTCGTAAATCTAACCTCGCATTGGGGCCGAAGACAATCCCTCTGGGATTAAGTAAGAATAAATTAGCATTGCCTTGCACTCCCAACACGCCTAAAATATTGGAAGGATTACCACCAGTAACGCGAGTAAAAATATTCACAATCCCGTTAGGATTGGCAAAATATGCTCCTCTACCTTCACCTACATTAAATTCCCGGAAACTATGAAATAAATTGACACCGCGAGTTGCACCGCCTTCTATTCTGTCCGATGGTAAATTGTTGATAGTTGCGGGAACTGTCCGCGAACTTTCTGCACCTAAACTATTATCGGGAATAATTTGAGCAATGGCAGGGAAAGGACATATTAGTAAGAAAGTAAAAATTAGGGCGGCAGATTGGTGCGGCATCGTTCAACTCCTATTAATTTAGTATTAAGAAAAACTGAGCGCGTAGATCAAACTTGAAGAGCACCTATCGGGGTACGCAAACACCTGTCGATTTCGGGCTACGAGCAGAAGCACCATCACCTGAATTGTATGCTACCAGCGTTACTTTTCCTTGAGCATCCATTACCCAACCTTGAGCAGGAATAACTGCCTGTGGCTGAATATCTATTTCTGCTTTTTTATCTTCTACTTTTTGAGCTTCTGCCTTGTGACTTCCAGTTGTCACTGGTTCCACCCAGTTTAACTGTCTAGAATCGTTGCTGAGGACATCATTAGGGTTCGGTGGCACTCCTCCTTTACCAGTAATACTAAACTCATTTCCTGCCCCTTCTATACAAGGATTAGCTGCAATTAAAGTGCTGGGATCGACCACATTTTGGTCTAAGGTGACTAATCCTTGAGCGGGATTTACCCCAGTAGTGCTAAATGTTACTGCTCCTTGTAAAGCGGGACCAGACTGTTGAGAAATCGCGGCAATATCGCTAGTAGAAATTAACGAAGTTGGATTGACTTGTAGCTGAGAAAATTCAGCATTAGTCAGTCCTAAACTACTCCTGGCTTGTTCGCGATTAACAGTTGTAAAACCAAAAATATTCGGGACATTCACTGTCACAGTTCCGCCTCTAGCGGTGCGAGCATTAGCTGTAATATCACTATTCTCTCGCGGTAAGGCTACCAAAAGTTCGCTATTAATTCTGATATTGCCACCGTCAGAAATACCCGCATCGGTTGTAATTCTGCTTCCGCGTCGCAACTGGATATCTCGCGCTTGGAGGTTAACATTTCCCCCACCGCCAGAGTCAGTTGTGCCATTAATGCTGCCTTTATTATCAAGGGCAATTGAATCAGCTACAACTGTGAGAGTGCCAGCATTAGGCGTACCCTGCGCCCGGACGTTGATCGCTGCCCCATCTCGAACAATCAATCGACCTACATTTAGATTAATTGAACCCGCATTTCCCGTAGCGTTGGGAATGGGAATGCCAAATAAATTACCCGCCGAAACATCAATTTGACTAATCAATTTACCGTTAAGAGCAGTGCCACTCACTTCTACGCTAGAGGCATCAATCGTGATGCTGCCTGCATTTCCCGTACCAAAAGCAGACATGAAAATTACTCCCCCATCCCGCACAGTTAGCACAGGCGTGGCAATGTAAATATTGCCTCCCTGATTAGAGCCATTGGTTTCGCTGGCGAGGAAACTAATATTGTATTCTCCATTTGCCAAAACTTCAGAGATACCTGCTAACTCTACCGACTCAGAAGCCCTAATTGTCAAATTGCCTCCAGGCCCACCAGTAGAAAAGAGACTGTTGCCAATAGTCGCACCGCTCGATACAGAAATTCCGGCTCCTTGGACAACAATTAACCGCTTGGTGTCGATCGTAATATCCCCGGCCCTGCCTTTCTCATTGGGATCTAAAGAGGCGGCGCTGATCAAAGTTTGCAGCACACTCCCAGGGGGCGTTCTTAAGACTTCTACTGATTCAGTCGCTTTAATAGTGATATCCCCTGATGCTCCCTCACTGCTGGTGGTAGTGGTGAGAATAGCACCATCGCGCACGGTTAATTTCTCGACAGCAACGGTAATGTTTCCCCCTGTGCCACTACTGCCCAGTAATGACCCACTGCTGAGCGTAGAACCAGCCTGATCGAAAACGTTGGCACGGATGTTGATATTTCCCCCATTTCCCGTACCAAAACTGACCGAACCTGCTACTACTCCATCGCGCATCAGCAAGCGTCCAGTATCGATCGCAATGTCTCCAGCAGTTCCAGTGCCAACAGTGCCAGTGATCAGAACAATTTGCGGATCGAAAGGGTCGATTGTTCTCAATATCCGATAATTAACTAAAAATTGTTGATAGCTCTCAAAGCCAATCCCGCTGATTTCTACTGAGTCAGTAGCACGGATGTTGGTATCGCTTCCTTTTCCATCTCCCAGTGTAGGGGTGGCAATTTGCGACCCTCCCTGTACTAGCAAGTTTTGAGCATTGATATCAATACCTCTACCATCAATATTTCCTAGTGTTAATCCCAAAATTCCCGAACTGCTGATAGTGACGTTTCCACCTCTAATGTCAATTTTTCCACCTCCTAATCCGCTGGTATTTATCAACGAACTGTTGATTTCAATATTGCCAAAGTTCTGAATATTGCTGTAGTTTAAATTCAAGCCTAAAGCTGTTGGTTCAAATTGTACTAAACCTGGACTTTTCACACTTCCCAGTAATATTTGTCCAGTATAAGCAGTTAAATTTCCCCCTAGCAGTTGAATGTCTCCACCAATTAATGCTAAACTTTGACCGGGATCTACTGCTAAACCAAGTTTGTTAGAAACAGGAATTTCTACTGGTAGTGGCGGTAAGGTTGGTGTCGGGCCGATTGCTTGGGAAGTGTTGACAATTGTGCCCGGATTTTCGCGAAATCTTAAGCCCACAGGAATATTAATAGCTAATAATGGCACTGCATTAGCATCGGCGGCACTAAATTCAAAGCCATTCTCAAAAAGAACGCCGCTACCAGTTGAACCAATAAATGATCCGCGCAAATCTAACCGCGCATTGGGGCCGAAGACAATTCCTCTGGGATTAAGTAAGAATAAATTAGCATTGCCTTGCACTCCCAATGTTCCTAAAATATTAGAAGGGTTTCCCCCAGTAACGCGAGTAAAAATATTCACAATCCCGTTAGGATTGGCAAAATATGCTCCTCTACCTTCACCCACGTTAAATTCTTGGAAACTGTGAAATAAACTGACACCGCGATTTGCACCGCCTTCAATTCTGTCCGATGGTAAATTATTGATAGTTGCCGGAACTATCCGCGAACTTTCTGCACCTAAGCTATTATCGGGGACAATTTGAGCAATAGCGGGGAAGGGAAGCAACAGTAATAAAGCAAAAAGTAGGCTAGAAGATTGGCAGTGCATCATTGAACTTCGGTTAATTTAGTATTGAAAAAACAAAGGTCAGCAAAACTTAAAGAGTACCTATCGAGGTACGCAAACACCTGTCGGTTTCGGACTGCGAGTAGAAGCACCACCATCTGAATTGTATGCTACAAGTGTTACTTTTCCTTGAGCATCCATTACCCAACCTTGAGCAGGAATAACTGCCTGTGGCATAATTTCTATTTCTGCTTTTTTATCTTCTACTTTTTGATCTTCTACCTTCAGACTTCCAGTTGTCACTGGTTCCACCCAGTTAAACTGTCTAGAATCGTTGCTGAGGACATCGTTAGGATTCGGTGGCACTCCTCCTTTACCAGTAATACTAAACTCGCTTCCTGCCCCTTCCGTGCAGGGATTAGCCGCAATTAAAGTGCTGGGATCGACAACATTTTGCGGTAATACTGCTAACCCAGAAGCCGGATTGACACCAGTAGTGCTAAACGTTACCGCCCCTTGTAAAGCCGGGCCAGCCTGTTGAGAAATCGCCGCAATATCGCTAGTAGCAATTAAAGAAGTTGGATTCACTTGTAAAGCGGCAAATTCAGCGTCAGTTAGTCCTAAACTACTTCTGGCTTGTTCGCGATTAACAGTTGTAAAACCAAAGATATTGGGTACATTCACTGTAACTTGACCGCCCCTAGCAGTACGCGCATTAGCAGTAATATCGTTATTTTCATTGGGTAAAGTAGCCAGAATATCACCCTGAATTCTGATATTTCCACCATCAGAAATACCCGCATCAGTGGTAATTTTGCTACCGCGTCGCAACTGGATATCTTGCGCCTTGATATTAATATTTCCCCCACCGCCAGAGTCAGTTGTACCGTCAATACTGGCTTTGTTATCCAAGGCAATTGAGTCAGCTACAACATTAATATTGCCCGCCCTTCCCCTTCCTAAAGACTGAACGCTAACCGTTGCCCCATCCCGGACAATCAATCGATTTGTATTCAAATTCAACGAGCCAGCATTCCCCGTAGCGTTGGGATTGACAATAATAGAAAAACTGCCAGCCGAAGCCTCTATTCTACTTGCAAAACGACCGTTACTTCCCGCGCCTTGGACTTCTATGCGATCGGCATCAATTGTAATATTTCCGGCATCTACTGCACCCAACGAAGCCGCAGAAATAATCCCCCCATTCCGCAGATTGAGTATGGGCGTAGAGAGGTAGATATCTCCACCCCGACCAGAACTTGAAGTTTGAGTAGCTAGAGCACTCGCTCCGAATCCTACATTTCCCAAAACTCCCGACACGCCGCTTACTTCTATTGACTCGGAAGCTCTCACAGTTAAATTTCCTCCTAGCCCCCCATTCCTAGAAAACACGACTTGCCCAATAACCGCACCCGTAGATAAACTAATTGAGGCTCCATCAGTAACAGTTAGCCGCTTAGTGTCGATGGTAATATCCCCCGATTTACCATTGCCATCAAAAGAGTTTGTACCCATACGAGTTTGCGCGGCACTTCCAGAAATACCACCCGACAATTCTACAGATTCAGTTGTTTTAATCGTGATATTTCCTGATGCTCCATCGCTACGGCTGATGCTAACCAAACCACCAGCATTGCGTATGATTAACCGTTGGGCCTCAATATTGATATTGCCGCCAGAGCCGGTACTTTTCTTAGTTGTTCCATTATTGATTGCTGAACTAACGATCTCGAAGGTGTTAGCGCGGACATTCAGATTTCCTCCATTTCCAGCAGCCAGGGTAGCGGTACCGCCCACTACTCCATCGCGCAGCAATAGCCGTCCGGTATCGATATTAACCTCTCCAGCAGCTCCACTGCCGACAGTACCGCTATTGAGGACAATTTGGGGATCGAAGGGGTTGAGAGTTCCAGATAATATATATTGAGTATAAAATCGCTGATAGCCTACTATTCCCAACCCAATCATTTCTACTGAGTCAGTAGCGCGGATATTAATATTACTCCCCTTTCCATCCCCCAGAGTTGAAGTAAGAATTTGTGCTCCTTTATCTACTCGTAAGTTGTCAGCATTAATGTCAATTCCTCTACCATCAACATCTCCTAGTGTCAAGCTATAAATTCCTGAACTGCTGACGGTGATGTTTGAGCCTCTGATGTCAATTTTGCCACCTCCTAATCCGGTGGTATTGATGGACGCACCGTTCATTTCAATGTTACCAAAGCTCTGAATATTGTCATAGCTTAAATTCAGTCCTAAAGCTGTTGGTTCAAATTGTACTAAACCGGGACTTTGCACACTTCCCAGTAATATTTGTCCGGTATAAGCTGTTAAATTTCCTCCTTGTAGTTGAATATCTCCACCAATTAATGCTAAAGTTTGACCTGGATCTACTGCCAAACCAAGTTTGTTAGAGACAGGAATTTCTATGGGCAGTGGCGGTAAGGTTGGTGTCGGGCCGATTGCTTGGGAAGAGTTGATAATTGTGCCGGGATTGTCTCGAAATCTTAAACCTAAAGGAATATTAATTGCTAACAATGGCACGGCGTTGGGGTTCTTGCTGCTAAATTCAAAGCTATTATCAAAAAGAATGCCGCTGGCAGTTGATGCTAAAAATGAGCCGCGTAAATCTAACCTAGCATTGGGGCCGAAGACAATCCCTTTGGGATTAAGTAAGAATAAGTTAGCATTGCCTTGGACTCCCAATGTTCCTAAAATATTAGAAGGATTGCCCCCGGTAACGCGAGTAAAAATGTTAGCAATACCGTTCGGGTTGGCAAAATAGGCTCCTCTGCCTTCACCCACGTTAAATTCTTGAAAACTGTGAAATAAGTTAGGGCCACGAGTTGCACCGCCTTCTATTCTGTCCGATGGTAAATTGTTGATAGTTGCGGGAACAGTACGCGAACTTTCTGCCCCTAAACTATTATCGGGAATAATTTGAGCAATAGCGGGCAAAGGCAATAGTAGTAATAACCCAAAAATTAGGGCGGAAGATTTATGAGGCATCTTTTCATTACTGTTAATTTAGTATTCACAAAAAGACTATAGATATCTAAAACAGGACTTACGCACGATCGCACTACGGCCGCCAACAGGCGCGGTATTGTCACCGCTAGGATGGCGGCGTTACGGATAGTTTTGCGTAAGTCTTGGCCTATCGAGGTACGCAAACACCTGTCGGTTTCGCACTGCGAGCAGATGTATTACCATCTGAATTATACGCTACAAGTCTGACTTGTCCTTGAGCATCCATCACCCAACCTTGAGCAGGAATAACTGCCTGTGGCTTTATTTCTATTTCGGGACTTTTAACTTCTGCCTTGTGACTTCCAGTTGTCACTGGTTCTACCCAATTAAACTGAGCAGAATCGTTGCTGAGGACATCATTAGGGTTCGGTGGGACTCCTCCTTTACCAGTAATAGTAAACTCATTTCCTTCCCCTTCTATGCAAGGATTAGCGGCGATTAATGTGGTTGGGTCAACTACATTTTGCGGCAAAGCTACTAATCCTTGAGCGGGATTCACCCCAGTAGTGCTAAATGTCACCGCCCCTTGTAATGCGGGGCCAGACTGTTGAGAAATCGCGGCAATATCGCTAGTAGGAAGTAAGGAAGTTGGATTGACTTGTAAAGCGGCAAATTCAGCGTCAGTCAGTCCTAAACTACTTCTGGCTTGTTCGCGGGTAACGGCTGTAAAACCAAAGATATTCGGGACATTTACTGTAACTTGCCCTCCCCTAGCAGTACGCGCATTAGCAGTAATATCGTTATTTTCATTGGGTAAAGTAGCCAAAACATCGCTATTAATTCTGATATTTCCACCGTCAGAACTACCTGCATCTGTTGTAATTATGCTACCCCGCCGTAACTGAATGTCTTGTGCTTGGAGGTTAATATTTGCCCCTGTACCAGAAACGGTAGTACCATCAATTATGGCTTTATTGTCAAGCGCGATCGAGTCTGCAACCACGTTAATATTGCCAGCCCTACCTGTTCCTGAAGATTGAACATTAACCACTGCACTATCCCGAAGAATCAATTGACTAGCATTCAAATTCAACGAGCCTGCATTTCCAGTAGTATTGGGATTAACAGCATTAAACGCTCTACCAGCCGAGGCCTCAATTCCACTCCTCAACCGACTGTTACTCCCGATGCCTCGTACTTCTAAGCGATCGGCATTAATTGTAATATCTCCTGCGTTTGCTGCACCCAAGGAAGCCGCAGAAATAACGCCGCCATTCTGCACAGTTAGTTTAGGTGTTGACAGGCGGATATCTCCACCTCTACCAGAACTTGCAGTTTGAGTAACAAAAGAACTTGCTACGTAGCCCGCATTCCCCAAAAATCTTGACTCGCCACTCACTTCAATAGACTCGGAGGCTCTCACAGTTAAATTTCCTCCCGTCCCACCATTTGTAGAAAACACAACTTCGCCAAAAATTGCACCCGTCGTTAAACTAATTGTGGCTCCATTAGAAACACTCAGCCGCTTAGTGTCGATGCTAATATCCCCACCTTTTCCATTCCCCTGAAAAGTATTCGTGCCAATCCGAGTTTGACCTAAACCTACAGGAAGACTCCCCGACAATTCCACAGATTCAGAAGCTTTAATGGCGATATTCCCCGATGCTCCATCACTAAGGCTGAAGCTGGCGAAAGCACCGCCATCGCGCAGTATTAACCGTTCGGCTTCCACAGTAATATTTCCGCCTTGACCAGTGGTTGCGTTCGTTGTGCCGTTATAAAGCGCCGAACTGACGAGTTCGACGGTGTTGGCGCGGATAGTCAGATTTCCGCCATTGCCAGCACCAAAGGTGGGGGCACCGGCCACTACTCCATTGCTCATCAACAGCCGTCCGGCTTCAATATTAATATCTCCTGCTCCTCCACTGCCAATAGCGCTAGTAAAGAGAACGATTTGCGAAATGAAGGGGTTGCCTGTTCCTGATGTCTGAAAACTTTCTGTAAGCTGCTGATAGCCTTCAATTCCTAACCCGAACATTTCTACTGAGTCAGTAGCGCGGATGTTGATATTGCTCCCTTTCCCTTCTCCTAGTGTCGTGGTGAAAATTTGCGCTCCCCGCTCTAATCGTAAGTTTTGGGCATTAATATCAATGCCTCTACCATCAAGATTTCCTAGTGTCAGTCCATAAATTCCTGAACTACTGAGACTGATATTTGCACCCCTGATGTCAACTTTTCCTCCTCCTAATCCACTGGTATTGAGCAATGAACTGTTCATGTCAATATTGCCGAAGTCCTGAATATCTCCATAGTTTAAATTCAGACCTAAAGCGGTTGGTTCAATTTCTACTAAACCAGGACTCTTGACGCTTCCCAGTAATATTTGTCCGGTACTGGCGGTCGCAATGCCGCCGTTAAACTGGATATTTCCCCCTACTAGGGCTAAGGTTTGACCGGGGTCTACTGCTAAACCAATATTATCAAAAATTGGTACTGGTAGGGGCAGGTCAGGCGGTGAGGGATTAGGAGCAATTGATTGGTTAATAATTGCGCCAGGATTTTCGCGAAATCTTAAACCCACAGGCATATTAATTGCTAATAATGGCACTGCATTAGAATTAGCGGCGCTAAATTCAAAGCCATTATCAAATAAAATACCGCTACCAGTTGAACCGATAAATGAGCCGCGTAAGTCTAACCTCGCATTGGGGCCGAAGACAATTCCTCTGGGATTAAGTAAGAATAAGTTAGCATTACCTTGGACTCCCAATATACCTAAAATATTAGAAGGATTTCCCCCAGTAACGCGAGTGAAAATATTAAGAATGCCATTAGGGTTGGCAAAATATGCTCCTCTACCTTCACCGACGTTAAATTCTTGGAAACTGTGAAATAAGTGAGGGCCACGAGTTGCACCGCCTTCTATTCTGTCCGATGGTAAATTATTGATAGTTGCGGGAACTGTACGGGAACTTTCTGTACCTAAACTATTATCTGGGATGATTTGAGCGATGGCTGGGAGAGGAATAAGTAGTAAGAATGCAAAAATTAGGGTGGAATAGGGACGGAGCATCATTCAAATCCTGTTAATTGGTGATTAGGAGTAGAGCGAGCGCTGCGAGTGTAACAATACAGCACTTTCCAGGTAAGTGAATTACAGAGAAACCGGGTTTCTTAAAGAAAACCAATTTCTAGCGAGAAATCCAGAAGAAACTCGGTTTCTGGGGTGTACTTTATCAATCGGGAATCCGCTGTATTTCAGGGAGTGAAACGATCGCAGCGCCGTCTACAAAAATTAGTCTCAACTTTCTCTGTAGAGTGTCCCGATCGCTTAATAAAAGTGACCGAGGATGACTTTTTACTCGACAGAAAAAGAGAGATTGAAAGGCAAAGTAGCTAAAAAGGAAAATAATTAATGCTGAAGTAGATACCTTTTTCTTGCCAAGTGTTATTCCCCGAATCGACGCTGATTAAGGGGATACTATAGTCGAGTCTGGCATTGAGCCGATCGCTCATTTGCCATATCAACCCTAAACCTGCACCCAATAAATGATCTGAGTCGGGATTGACTTGCTCTCCCGAATGATTCCACCCGATGCCAAAATCAATAAACGGAGCAATCTGCAAAATGCCTTTGATTTTTGGGACGCGCCAAATGGGGATTCGTACTTCCGCAGAGGCGATCGCGCCGCTATCACTTAGTAGTAAATCTTGCCGATATCCGCGTACAGTCTGAGCACCGCCAATGCCAATTTGTTCGAGGGATAGTAGATCTCCTGTGGCGAGTTGAAGGTCAGAACGCAGAACTAGCAAAGTTTCGGGCGCTAATAACCGGACGTATTGAGCTTGTCCCCGCCATGAGAAAAAGCGGCTATCGGGGGCATCATCGTTTACAGTAGCACCAAAGAGATCGGTGCCGAGGGAGAATTGCGATCGCGCTGCGAAAACTTGATTTTGACTGCGCTGCACGTATTCTTGAAAGAAGCGAAAGGCTGTAACTCGCGTTTCCCCTTGGTCGTTGGCTCCTGGTGAAAGGGGATAGTTCTCTCCTAATAAAGAAGTATCGCTTTCTTGACGCGAAAAAGTCAAACCTAAAGCTAATTCGCGATCGGGTTTGAGAACTATTGGTTGGCGGTAGGTGAGCTCGTAGGTGCGCGATCGCCCTTCGATGTCTAGGCGATCGAAGGGTTCTTCAATCACGTTAGTTTTGGTAACGCCTGCTGCAATTTGAATTGTGCCATTGTGAGCGTTGACGGGGACAGTATAACTGGCATTTAATTCATTACTACCGTCGGTGTTGGCATAAGATACATTTAATCCATCACCTAAACCGATTAAGTTAGCTTGGTTGATGCGAACCCCGCGTCGAAAACTGCCTACACTAGGAGAGCGGTTATTATCTGTAAATAGCTCAACGCTAAAGGTATCTGCTTCTTTGACTCGCACTTGCAAGCGGCTGCGTTCGGGCCGACTTCCGGCTTGAAGTTCTGCTGAGATATTGGCAATCTGAGGGTCGAGTTGCAACAGTTGTAATGCTTCTAGCAAGCGATCGCGGTTTAAGGGTGGACGAGTGGCGAGATTTAAGCGCGATCGCACGTAGTTAGAGTTAAGCCGCCGATTTCCCGTAATCTCAATTCCCTCTAACCCTCCTTCAATCACCCGAATTTTAACAATTGCTCCTTCTCTAGGAAAGGTTTGGTCAGTTGGAATCACCGCACCGGAATTGACATAACCCGCATCTATGTATTTTTGAGTGATGGCTGTTTCTACCGCCAGCAGTTCGCTGAAGGTGATTTCGCGTCCCGTAAATGGTTGAGCGATTGCCGATAATTCGCGATCGCTAAAGGCAGTATTTCCTTCAAACTCAAACCGTTCCACCCGAATTGTCCCCGGAATTTCCGGGGAGACTTGATTGGGAGGATTTGGGGGGATTGGCTGTAAGGGAAGCGGTTGCGGCTGCGGCGGTGTAGGATCGGGCAGTTCAGGTGGCTTCGGGAAAATAGGGTTAGGTAGTTGAGCCAACTGCAAGTCGGCTTCATTAAAAGTAAAAGCTGGGATTGGAGGTAAGGCATTGCGATCGCTACTGGCAACTTCTAAATCTTGAACATTTGAAGGCAAAGTTTTCACCTCGGTAGCAGCAACTTTAGCTGCTCCCACCATTAGCCAAACAAACCCCGTTAGCCCAAATAGTATTCTAAGACGAGTCATAATTAAGTCTTTCCTGCCCAGGATTAAGTGAGTAAAATCACTAATTGTTTGTTATAGCCTTAATTCATCAGGCTATAATTAGAATAGATGTCACCAAATGCTTTCCTAGCATAACTAATATCTGAGTTATTAATTCACAACTCAAGACCGATCGGCCTTGGCACTCCCCGATAATTCAGCACTTTGCACCCGTGCCATCCGAATTGTTTGGGGAAATACACCCACTAAAAGAGCCAAAGCCAGATCTGGAAGCTGTGCTACCGTTTCCGAGTCAAAATACTGTTCAAACTGAGTCAGAAGCATCTGCGATCGCACCACAGGCAAACTCCTTGCCGTTAATTGTTCAGTTAAACGCACCCAATGCCTGCGAATTCCATAAGCTTTTTGTCGCTCTTCAGGAGATTTCGCCTCAACCAAGCAAACATCTCCCACTAAAATCACCTGCTGGCAATCGCGATCGAAAGCACCCCCAACAGCGGCTCCCGGCCCCGCAAACTCAGCATGATACACCTTAATCAAAATTAGACCATTACGGCGACGACTGTCCACAATCAGCAATTTACCGCTGTGGATCTGGGTAAGAATTTCTGGCGGCTGGGGGTACTCAATCAATTCCGTACCGCAGTTTAGGCGTTCATTATCCATGCCAACAAAGCCGGGAGGGCAGAGCATACAAATAGAGCTAAAGTAGGTGCTAAATTAAAGTATCCATCACTTCCGCCTCTGAATTAGAATCAAGAATTTGCAAGCAGAAGAGATTGAAAAATCCGCTTTGAGCCTCTTTCAGCTTTCTCTGTAATGGGCCCATGCCGATATTTCCCCCTTTCTGGGACTTCGATCGCAAATCCCCACCCCATCAACTTTTTGACGATTCCAAGGCAGGTAGTAGAGGCTATCCTTAAGAGCAGGACTTATGCAGAGTCTCTCTCAACCCCTTAAAAAAAGGAAACTTATTTCCTAATTTTTAAGGAGTTTAGGGGAACCGAAGTCTCCAAGTTTAATGCAAGTTTAATGCCTAATTCCTAGAAGAAAATACTGACAGACTGGTAGTTTTAGCATGATTGAATATCCATTGCAGATAGAACAAGCCGTAAATACCCTCAAAACTGATTTACCCACACTTTTTGAGCAAGATATTTCCTATGATATCTATACAAAAGATATTTATTTTCAAGATCCAGTCAACAAATTCAAAGGAAAAATAAACTATCGTATTATCTTTTGGACTCTACGATTTCATGCTCAGCTATTTTTTACAGAAATTCACTTCGATTTGCACGAAGTTGCTCAGACAGCCTCAGATACTATTCTAGCAAAATGGACTGTTCGCGGTACCTTACGAGTTCCCTGGAAAGCTCGGATATTTTTCAACGGCTACTCTACTTACAAGCTCAACACTGAGGCTCTGATCTACGAACATATCGACACCTGGGATCGGAAACCAGGAGAAATATTAAAGCAATTTATCCGCAAAGGAGGCGAGATTAATTGAAAATTAAAATTTCAAAATTAACGACTGTTGGCTATCCAAACTCGCTAACAATTGCTAAAATTATCATCAGTTCAGCATATTCACCTAATTAAATGTAAAATATAGGTGACTAAAAAGCTGGTTGTGTATGTCTTCTTCGTTCTCTTTTACAAGACTTATGCACGATTACGTAACGCCGCCTTCTAGGCGGTATTCTTAC
>NZ_JAQMUA010000363.1:0-8336 GCF_028330895.1 Kamptonema animale CS-326
AATCGCCACTTGTCTGCCCATCCATTCGTGTTTTCGATGGCCTCTTATAAACGTCTGGAATTCAATCGGCATCTACTTTATACATTTATTAGCAAGTTAGATTTAGACAAGGACTTGATTTTAAATCATCCTAACCTCCCTATACTCCACTTTCTGCTGTAAGTCTCAGTTTAGATGTTATATCTCAAAGCCTCCGGTAAAGAAAAAAAAGAAAACCTACCTGTAGATAATAAGCAGATGATCTATCAAATTCTCTCGTAGCTTCTGCAATATAATAATCTGCTTGCGTGCCGACCGTCTTAAGTTGATTAGTTGAGCGCGAAAGGTTAATAGCGGTGGGTGAAGCGAACCGTCATCCCGCCTATGTGAAGCACAGTGAAGCCGCGCTAGAATGGGCGGAAGTGTCGTCCGAGCCAATACTCTTCGACTGCAAGCACATCGTTGACTCCGGTTTTGGGTGGCTCATCTTGATGGAGAAGTGACATGGAAAAGCCAGCAAAGAACACGATTTGCCTCTGGTACGATGGCACCGCCGAGGAAGCAGCGCGGTTTTACGCCGAGACCTTTCCCGATTCCTCCGTTGATGCGGTGCACCGCGCACCGGGAGATTTTCCGTCAGGGAAGCAAGGGGACGTGTTGACCGTCGAGTTTACTGTGATGGGAATTCCCTGCCTTGGACTCAACGGCGGACCTGCGTTCAAGCACAACGAAGCGTTCTCGTTTCAGGTTGCAACCGTTGACCAAGCTGAAACGGATCGCTATTGGAACGCGATCGTCGGCAACGGTGGACAGGAGAGTGCGTGCGGCTGGTGCAAAGACAAATGGGGATTGTCCTGGCAGATTACGCCGATCGCCCTAACAAAAGCGATCGCCGATCCCGATCCTACTGCCGCCAAGCGTGCGTTCGATGCAATGATGCAGATGAGAAAGATCGACATCGCTGCGATCGAGGCGGCGCAGCGCGGTTAAGCTGACAGCCTTCGACCCGTGCATCTCGGAAGTACAAAGGGCTTATGATAGGCGGAGCCAAATCTGCCTGGTTCTGGGTTGTCCATACGAGAGGATTTCTACATACCCTTCTGTTCCATGCACGCGAATTCGTTGCCCATCTTTGATCCGTTGGGTCGCATCATCCACTCCGACCACGGCTGGTAAGCCATATTCGCGGGCGATCGCGGCTCCATGCGTCATCAGTCCACCCACTTCGGTAACTAAACCTTTGATGGATACAAATAAGGGTGTCCAACTAGGGTCAGTAAAGGTGGTAATTAAGATATCTCCATCTTTCAGATCTGCCTCTTCCATGCTCAAGATGACCCGTGCTCGTCCCTCTATCACTCCGGCAGAAATAGGAAAACCAACGATCGCACCGACTGGTAAATTTTCGCGTTTGTACTTACCTATAATGATTTCACCATCCGATGTAATCACCCGTGGCGGAGTTAGTTTTTCATAGTGTTTGTACTCATCTTTTCGTGTGCTGACGATCGAGTGATCCACTTGATGTGTGCGTACAACTTCGTGAAGTTCTTCAAACGTGAGATAGTAGGTATCTTCTTTTTCCTGAATCACGCCTGCTTGTACGAGTTGTTCGACTTCTTTCAGTAATGCCTGCTTATAAACAAAGTAGCGACTCACAATGCCGTATTTGGGATATTCACGATACCCGATGAAATTCCGGAGCAGGCGGATCATTCGTTTTGTTTCATTGACCTTTTGTTCCCCATCCGGTAGTTGCTTCAATCGCTCTAATAGCTCTTGTTCTTTCTTGAAAGCTGACCGTTGCCCTTGCTCAAATTTGCGATCGCGTTCACCAGGCTCAAAGTTTCTGATGTTACTGAGAATCATCGGAAGCAGTGTCGTTGGTTTTTCGCTCCAACGAGTTCTCGTAATATCGATTTCTCCCACACATCGCATTCCATATTTGTCAAGAAAAGTCGCGATCGCGCTCTGGGCTTCTTGTCCACCCTCAAGCTTTAGCAATTCACCAAGAAAGTTATCCTCTTTTACCTGTTGCAAATACTCAATGACTTGTGGGTAAGGACGAATCGCATCCGCAACATCCAATAGTGCCAGACCCATTTCCGAAGTAATATTGTTGGGTGCTGATTGAGAAAGCGTGTCTGCTGCGTTTTTTTCGCCTAACCACTCGTTCATCTTTTCATTGATCCAGGAGGACGCATTCATACCCGTCATCAGCACACCAAAACTCTGTGAATCAAAATTGGTTTTCTTTAATTGCTGAATATCTTCCCGGATAAAATCAAACAGATCCGATCCTGATTTCGTTTGGATGGTTTGTTTTAACGCTGCGATCGAGGTTTGACTCTGTTGAATCAACTCAGCAACAATCGCCGGATCGTAGTCGTTTAGGATTTGAAAATCCGCAGGCGATCGCCCTTTACTGCTTTTACCGAGACTCCGATCATCAGGTAACGATTTTATAAAATCTCCCCGCTCCAGGATAGTTGTTAGTGCGTCTTTCATGAGCGGATCAGATTTCCCCAATGTGACGTTTAATATCGTTTCTCTGCCGACAGGTGAAGCCAGCGTCGTGGTAACATCAACAAACAACCTTCCACCCGCCGTGTGCATGGGGGCATGGGTCATTAACAGAAAAAAAGACAATCCCAATGGTTTCATGGCATCGGTCATCATTTGGTTGTGACCGACAGAAACAAAGACGTGATTTTCCCGATCATTCGTTTCAGGAATCGGGAATAAAGTCGTAATCGGACGACTCTGAACCATGTAAAACGTCTCATCAACCAAGCACCATTCAATGTCTTGGGGACTGCCGAAATGGGCTTCGATCGTTCGACCGATGTGCTCAAGCTGCAAAATCTGCTCATCCGTCAGCGCTTGCCTGTTCTGTCTGTGTTGCTCAATCTCCTGTGCTTTTGTACCACCCTCTTTTAGGGCATAAATTGCCAGTTTCTTGGTGGATATTTTCTTATCAATAACCTTGCCGTTACGCACTTTGTAGTTATCCGCATTCACCCGTCCGGATACCAATGCCTCACCCAGTCCGAAGCTGGCATCAATGGATACCACTTTCCGATTACCAGTGACCGGGTCAGCAGTAAACAAAATTCCTGCTGTTTGCGGGAAGACCATCTTCTGAACCACTACAGATAGGTAGACTTTACGGTGGTCGAAGCCGTTTTGCAGGCGGTAAATGACTGCTCTCTCGGTGAACAGCGATGCCCAGCACTTGTTAATATGCTTTAGAACTGCTTCCCTTCCAATAATATTCAAATAGGTATCTTGCTGACCTGCAAAGGAGGCTGTTGGTAAATCCTCTAATGTGGCGCTGGAACGGACTGCATAAGCATTACTTTCTCCAAGTCTGGAGAGAAAGTGAGCGATCGCTGCACCAATGTCTTCAGGAATAGCTATCCCTTCAATGACTCTACGAATCTCACCGCTCAATTGACGAATTTTATCCCGGTTATCTGTATTCAAAAGTGATAACTGATCCAGTAATTTGTTAATCGATGATGTTTCCCCAATGATGCTTTGAAAGGCATCCGTAGTAATGCAAAAGCCATCGGGTACGAGTATTCCTTCAATCCTAGAAAGTTCCCCTAAGTTTGCGCCCTTACCCCCAACAAGCATGATTTTGGTTTTGTCAATGTCCTGAAAACCGGACACATAAGAACTCATAGATTGACCTCTTTTTTTCCTGGAGGATGCCAATCCTCTCGATTTAGGCGATAGACAAAGCAATCATCGTCCCCAAATTGGCGACGCTCTACACATTGGAATCCCAATCGTTCATAAAAGCGATGAACGCGAGTATTGCTGACCAGCGGATCGACGAGGACTGCCGTTACCAATGAGTCAGAAAAACAGCGGGTAAGGGTAAGGTGCATCATTTGGATCAGAGGCGATCGCATGAGGTTGTTCATCCCAATGGCGCAGAAGGTCTAAATCAGCGAAGGTAGCAGGGCGTAAGTTCATTGCAGGGGTAATTTTTGAATGGGAGAGATGTTGCTGGTATTTTTTTGATAATTCGCAGATAGTTTCTGGTAAGCGTGCGATCGCATTGCCAGTACCGTCACGATTAATCCAATCAATCCGGTGAGTGTAAATAAAAGGGCAATGCCGCGATTGGCTCCAGTGCCAAACCATTCACCCATCAGATCCACACCTGCTCCGGTGGTCATAAATGGGATGAAAACGAACTGGGCGATCGGTCCAATCATAAATGCTGTGAGAGGGGATGCAGCCTGCTCAATGCTTTGAGCAAAGCCAAAGACACGCCCCTGACGTTCTAAGGGAATGACGGATTGCAGAATGGTTTGTTCGGCGGCTTCAACTACAGGAATCAGGCAGAGATAAATGAACATCCCAACGGCTAACGACACAACAGAGGCTTGAATCGTAAAGCCAGTGGCAATTACCCACATAACAATATTTGCCAGAAATAGGGTTTGTAATGGGCTTTTCCCTAACCCTCGTTTGGCAATAACCAAGCCACCTACAATAAATCCCAGGCTTAAAATTCCCCACAAAATTCCCCACATCTGCACTGACACCAGGGATAGACCATAGGCATCCATCAGGGACATGAAAACACCACCCAGGAAGTTGTTAAAGCAATTAAAGAAAATCAGTCCAAATAATCCGGGGACGAGCGCGATCGCCCGAATCGTACCGCGAACGTCGATGTGCTGGGTGTGATCTTCCGAATGAATAATCGTTTGTTCGGGGATGGGGAGGATGACCAGATGCAGGATGACAGCAACCGTTAACGCGATCGCAAACACCATCACCCAATAGACACCCAGAAACCCGATCGCCAATCCGCTGAAGATAGACGCGATGAGAAATGACACCCCATTGGCAGTACCCACCAGACCATTGGCTTTATCTCGCTCGGCTTCAGGAATCAACAGGGTGACGAGGGTTGGTAGAGCGATGGTGCGGATATTGCCTGCGATCGCTCCCATCAAAATCAGTACAATAAAAATCCATAGAGGAATGCTGGACACATCTGTAAAAACAGAGGGTGACGTAGAGCTAAAAATGATTTGAGCAAGTAGATATAGAACGAGAGAACAAACGCTGGACAGTAACATCACAGTTTTCTTGCGATAGCGATCAACCAGCGATCCGAGAAAGAAACCAGAGAGGGCAACTGTCCCAACATACACACCCGCCATTACTGAGGTTGCCAGTACGGATTGAGTTTGCAGAAAAGCCCAAAAAGTGACTGCAAACCAGACAAAACTGTTGGTTAGTGCAGCCACCAGTGAGTTAGCTAAGATGGCGTAAAACGTTTTGGTCATGGGATATGCTTGGTTCGCTTATTGTCTAGCAGTT
Organism: Kamptonema animale CS-326; assembly: GCF_028330895.1. Classification (NCBI taxonomy): domain Bacteria; kingdom Bacillati; phylum Cyanobacteriota; class Cyanophyceae; order Oscillatoriales; family Microcoleaceae; genus Kamptonema; species Kamptonema animale. The sequence continues at coordinate 5,329 of NZ_JAQMUA010000363.1, forward strand.
GAGCGAGCGCCGCTCATAATAAGCGTTAATGGATTCCTGATTCTTCTACCCTCTTTAAGGGAGCAAACGCCGCTCTAGAAAATAATTGGCTCTTGTTTTTTGGTGTATACCTTTCAAGGATGCCTGGTGATACCGTATGTGTAATTCTTGCTTCAGTGATTGTATTGTGACAGGGATCTCAGGGGCTGATTTTTGGTTTTGAGATTGACTCAGAGTAGAGATGTAGAAAACCATAGTTCCTCTATTTGATAGAGTTTTCTTAGAATAGCGATCGCAACTGCTTTACACTTCACCCAACGAGGTGAGGCTGATATTTCTCCACCTTGTGGTGAGTGAGTATGCTTCACATTCTCTCTTGGCGCGATCGCAGCCCAGAATTTAATGCTTCAACCGATAGTGCAGCAACATGAACCCGTTGTTGTAAATCTTGCTATCAGAGAGTTCCAGCGAAGTTAGCTCAACTACACCTGAGAACAGTGAAATCCCCGCACCGAGTAGAATCGGATGTACTTTGAGAATCATTTCGTCAATTTCTGGGAAAAGGACTGTTGCTAAATTTCCGCCACCGCATAGCCAGATGTCTTTACCTGGTTGTTGCTTCAATTTTCTAACCAGTGCCACAGGATCGGTTGAAACCACTTCAATAGTTGGATCAGGGCTTTTTCCCAATGTGCGAGAAACAATGTACTGCTCCATCTGTGGATAGGGGTTGGTAATCCCCTCATGGAGTCCAACCTCGTAGGTTCCGCGCCCCATCACGACTGCATCAAAAACCTGATTCTCGGCAGTGATGCCCAACTTGTCCCGAAAATGGGCTGGAATTGTCTCCGGAAAGAGTTGAAGCAAATCAGCAACGTGATCTCCTTCCATCAAGAAGAAGTCAAATGAGCCGTCTTTACGGGCGATAAATTTATCGACTGTGCAAGCAATGTAGTATTTCAATTGACGCATACTCAACTTCCCTGCAAATTATGGACGGCGTGCAGCGATTAAATCTCCTGGGCTATTTCGATGCGATCGCAAAATTGCACATGGTACAACACACATTTTGTGGTATTTTTGTAGTATAGCCATGTAGCAAGACTATTCTCTACATCCAAAGGAGGAGATTTCAATCTGCTCGACTATCACAAGGTTGAACTCTGAACACCTGGTTTTGCGAGTGGTTTTACCCTAGCTTATCCTGTTTCGATTGTATTATTTTGATGGGACTCCAACGCGCCCGATCAAAATCCATCACAAGATTTTGATGTGGTACAACAACAAGATTGCAGTCTTCTACGCTTAAGTTCAAACCTATCGACCTAGAGCGGAACCAAGATTTATGCGTGCAGTTTAGAAAGGTTCTATCTGCTCTTCTAGGGAATCTCGTTATATTTGGTGGGTTTACTATTTTTACCCGCATGGACCTTGAATTGGGAACGAGCCTGGGTCTTTCTGGGGGTGGTTACAGTTAGCGTCATTGCCACCATGTTTATGGCCTTTCGAGAGAATGAAGAACTATGGAAGGAACGCCTCAAGCCACCCATTCAACAGGGGCAACCTCTGGTAGATAAAATTATCGTCAGCGTGTTTGTGCTCGCCTTCTTTGGTCTGGTTGCCGCCATTCCTCTGGATGTCTTCCGATTTCATCTGTTGGGCAAACCAGGGGCGATCGCTTCAGGCTTTGGCTTGCTGCTGTTTATCGCCGGATGGTGGACAATCGCATTTTCCTTCAAAGAAAATACCTTTGCGGCTCCGGTGGTGAAACATCAGGCAGAACGGCATCAAACGGTCATTGATACAGGAGTTTACGGCATTGTGCGACACCCAATGTATGCAGGTGCCGTATTGCTCATGATTGGGATGCCTTTGTGGTTAGAATCCTATGCCGCAGCTTTGTTTGCGATCGCCTACCGCTTAGTCGTAGACGGAGCGGGATGGCACTGAGCGTGAAAGCGTGAGAATCCCCGACGGCATACATTTGTATTGTCTCCCTTCATACTCGCCAGAACTCCAACCAGCAGAAAGACTGTGGCCACTGACAAATGAACCGATAGCTAATCGCTGTTTTAAAAACGAATATGAATTAGAAGCAGTTTTATTTGAGCGGTGTCGAAAACTGTTAAATCTCAAACAGTTAATCAGTGGTTTGACTCATTACTGCTCACACTGTCTGGAACAGGACATGAACTTCACCCCGATGATTGGTCTGTAATCATGGAAGCAATCCAGCAGCACACAGCGTCATGAAAAACTGTGAGTATGAACGATCGCCACATTGAGTTGATCCACCAGTTATTTCCGGCAGCAGACCAGATCAATCTGCCGTTGTGGTTGCAGGGTGGATGGGCGCTCGATGCCAAATTAAATCGCATCACCCGTGAGCATGAGGATATTGATATTGCATATCCGGGCGATCGCACCCCAGATTTTCTTGCACTGCTGCATTCCCTCGGCGGCATAATTACAGAACAAACCTCCTACGGTTTTCTGGCAGAAATGCAGGGCATTCTCTTGGACTGTGAACCCTGTATTCGCGTTGAAGAGAGCTATGAGCTAGAAGGCTTACCTCCAGGAACCTGCCCAACGGAACCCACAGGAAGTCTTGGCGGTAAATTACTTCGTTGTACCAGTTGGGAAGCGATTCTCTGGGATTATTTCTATTACATCGAAGAAGTTCCCCAGAATGAGTGGCGACCTAAAGATTTTTCGAGTTTTGCGATTGCCAGGGAATCGTTTGGTGAAATTGCAACACAACACTTACATGAACAATTCAAACACCAATACCGTGCTTAAGAAGGGCGCTGATCCAACCGCAAAGTAGAATTTTAAACCCTTACCTGATAAAGCATTGCGATTTATGTTGCAATTTTTTTACACATATCTAACGTGAGTTCGATGGAGTTGGATCGGCTCACCTTTCGGCTGACGCTCACCACGAAGCCACAAGCTGTAAGTTCTAAGACCACAGGAATTGGCATATAGCGGTTTAACATTGATTTAATTCAGTAAAGCCGACTTCATTC